>VGEJ01000280.1 GCA_016869335.1 Alphaproteobacteria bacterium
CACCAGGCGACGAACAACGTCGGCAGCCTGGCGGGGGTCTACGCGACGCAGCACCTGCACGTGCGAGTGCGCGGTGTGTACACAAACACGTCGAGCGTGTCGCCTTATCGCGGCGCGGGCCGCCCGGAAGCCCTCTATGCCATGGAGCGGCTAATCGACCGGGCAGCGGAGCAAACGGGCATTGATCGCATGGAGTTGCGTCGGCGCAACCTGATCACGCCCGACGACATGCCTTTCAGGACGGGGCTTGTCTTCACCTACGACTCGGGAGATTTTCCAAAGGCGCTCGAAAAAGTTCTCGCCGAGTCGGATTGGGCAGGGTTCGAGAAGGGCCGGGCCGAGAGCTCCCGCCAAGGCCGGCTCCGCGGCATCGGGTTCGCCTTCGCGATCGAGATCGCCGGAGGCCCCTTAGAAAGGCCGTTCGACGAGCACGCCGAAGCGCGAGTCGACGCCCAGGGCGGCCTGACGCTTTTCATGGGCACCCATTCCCATGGACAAGGCCACGAGACGTCCTTCCGACAGATCGCTTCCGAGACTTTTGGGATCCCCGCCGAGTGCATTCGCATACTCTACGGCGACACCGACCAGGTCGCCTTCGGCCGGGGGACCTTTGGTTCGCGCTCCATGAGTTCCGGTGGCGCCGCGCTCACGGTCAGCGCGAACCGCCTATTGGGGAAGGCACGCGCCATCGCCGGACATCTCCTGGAAGCACACGGCGGCGACATCCAATACGTCCAGAGACAGTTTCACCTGGAAGGCACGGACCGATCCGTCAGTTGGGAGCAGGTGGCGGCCGCCGCGTACCAGACCGGCGCCCTGCCGCCTGGTATGGAACTGGGATTGAGCGCTACCGCGATTGTCTCGACGAGCGCGCCGACGTTTCCAAACAGCGCGCATGTCTGCGAAGTCGAGATCGACCCGGAGACAGGCACCATTGGCATCGTCGGCTACTGGGTCGTGGACGACGCCGGCAGGGTCATCAATCCCATGCTACTTTATGGACAGATCCACGGAGGTGTGGTTCAGGGCCTCGGCCAGGTGCTTGGCGAGAACATATGCTATGACCGCGAGGGCCAGCTCTTGAGCGGAACTTTCATGGACTATTTCATGCCACGGGCGGACCAGATGCCGGCGATCGTGGTGCATAGCCTTCCGGTGCCGACGAAGGCCAACCCGCTAGGTGTCAAGGGGGCGGGCGAGGCCGGCGTGGTCGGCGCCCTGCCGGCGGCGATGAACGCCATCGTGGACGCACTGAAGCCCTGCGGCGTGCGGCACCTAGACATGCCATGCACGCCCGAGAAGATTTGGAACCTCCTGAAATCGAGAATAAGGACTCGTCCATGACTAAGACCGCCTCCCTCCTCCTGACCGTTCTGGCGTTTGCGGCCAACACTGCGCTTGCGCAGGAATGGCCCCACCTGCGCCAAGTCCGCCTTGTGGTGGGATTCGCGCCGGGAGGTGCGAACGATATCGTTTCACGCTTGATGGCCCAGCAACTCACGGAGCGGATGAAGCAAACCTTCTATGTCGAGAACAAGCCGGGCGCGGCAGCTCGGATCGCGACCTCGTTTGTCGCCAAGGAGAAACCCGACGGCTACACATTGCTCATGGGCGCGCCCGGGCTCCTAGTACTGAATCACTTCCTATATAAGGACGTGGACTACAAGCTCCCGGATTTCACGGGTGTTTCCCTTATCGGGACCCTTCCGTACGTGCTTGTCGCCAGTGCCAAGGTCAACGTTGGCACCGTATCCGAGCTCGTCGCGCTCGCCCGCCAGCGACCCGGGCTGCTCAATCACGGCTCCACCGGAGCC
Source organism: Alphaproteobacteria bacterium (assembly GCA_016869335.1). GTDB lineage: Bacteria > Pseudomonadota > Alphaproteobacteria > VGEJ01 > VGEJ01 > VGEJ01. The sequence continues at coordinate 1,815 of VGEJ01000280.1, forward strand.
GGGCCGGTGTTGGTGCAGCAGCTCTTCAAGGACAGAACGGGTATTCAGTTTCAAAACTTGACCTACAAGGGCACCGCACCAGCACTCCAGGATCTCATGCGCGGGGACCTCCATTTCATGTTCGACCTGATCGCTGGCAACGTGGAGCAGATCCGATCCGGCACCATCCGCGCGCTCGCGGTGTCGGCGCCTCGCCGTTCCAGTTCCCTGCCGGAAGTCCCGACGATGACGGAGGCAGGCTTCACGGGATTCGATCCGACCAACTGGTATGGAATTGTCGCGCCCGCTGGAACGCCTGCGGCCATCTTGAATCGACTCTCGCGGGAAATTAACGCCAGCCTTGCCGACGCTACGGTGCGACAGCGTCTGATCCAGCTGGGCGTTGAACCTTCGGGCAGCACTCCTCAGGAGTTCAACGAACACCTGCGCAAGGAATACGCGCTATGGGAAACCGTCACCCGCAACGCTGGCATCCAGAAGGAGTAGCGCCTTTCAATCCGGCCGAACGATCTTCCAGTAGGTGTCCTTGCGCCAGATCAGTCTGTCCTTGAACTCGTAGAGGTCGCAGCCCTTATAATCGAGCACGGTGCCGTCGGCGGACCTGCCGGTGACGCGCCAGACGGTTACGCCGCGGTTCTCGCCGACGACGAACTCCTCCAGACGCTTCCAGTGCATGTCGGGAATGTTCTTGAATCGCTCGGTCAGCAGTTTGCGCACTGCTTCCTTGCCGACGATGGGGCGCCCCGTGTATTCCGGTCCCAGCGCCAGCCAGAAGATGCAGTCGTCATGGAAGAACGAAACGATGCGCTCCACATCCCGGCTGTTGAACGCCGCGCCGATGGAATCGAGGAATGCGCGCGTCAGGGGCGTCGGGGCGAGGGCGGGCGGCAGGGGCTGGGTCATATGGGCTCCACAAATCGGGTCGAGCGCGGCTCGCGCGGCTCGCGCGGGCCCCGGGGCAGACCATTGTGCCGCGGGCGGCCGGGCCGGGCGCGCAGTTTCGCTATGCGGCAAGCTGCGCTTCGGGAGCGATGCTAGGCTACGGGCTCTTTCCGCCCGCCTGTACGACCACTCCAACAACCTGCGAGGATTCGCCCATGCCGCGTACGAAGGTGACGGTTCCCAATGTCGCCGAAGCCGACCCAGGCCTCTGGTCCAACTGCGTACAGGCGGGCGACCTGCTGTTCATCGCCGGCCAGGTGGCGCGCCCTTTCGAGGGCGGCAGGACGCTGGTCGGCAGCAATGAGTACGAGCAGACAAAGCAGATCTTCTCGCGCATCAAGCGGATCTGCGAGGCCGCCGGCGGCAGCCTCGAGGACATCGTCAAGATGACCATCTTCGTTGTCAACATCAAGAACAACACCGAAGTCTGGCGGGCGCGCCGGGAGTTCTTCACCGGCGATTTTCCCGCCTCCACGCTGGTCGAAGTCCGCTCGCTGGCCGGACCGGAGACGCTAGTCGAGATCGAAACGGTCGCCTACCTCGGGAGGAAATGACATGAATGCACGTCGTGGGTGTGTCGCCGCGGGGCTGCTCGGCGCGGCCGTCCTGTTCGCCGCCGCGCTTCCCGCGGCCGCGCAATTCCCGAACAAGCCCATCCGCATCATCGTGCCCTATCAGGCGGGCGGCACCTCGGAGATGATGGCGCGCATGGTGGCCGAGCAGATGCAGGCCGCGCTGAAGCAGCCGGTGGTCATCGAGAACCGGCCAGGCGGCGGCACCACGATCGGCGCGGCAGTGGTCGCTCAGGCGCCCGCCGACGGCCATTCGCTGTTCGTGAACGCCTCCAGCTTCCTCATCAACGCCCAACTCATGAAAGGGTTGCCCTACGACGCCACAAAGGATTTTGTGCCGCTGACACTTGCCTCATCGAATCCCCACGTGCTGGTCGCCTTCAGCGGCCTCAGGGTAGCCGGCCTCCGCGAATT
>VGEJ01000281.1 GCA_016869335.1 Alphaproteobacteria bacterium
TCCTGACCCTGCACAACAACATCTATGCGGCACCCGAGTACCTCGAACGCTATGGCACGCCGCGTGGACCCGAAGACCTCGCGAACCACCGCCTCCTCGTCTATGGCGAGGATATCCGTGGGCCCGTCGACCTCAACTGGCTGCTCCGGATCGGTTCGGGCGAGCGCAGCCGGCGCCGGCCCACGCTCAAGCTAAACAGTCTCTACGGGCTCATGCGCGCGGCCGAGAGCGGCCTCGGGCTCGCCGGGCTGCCCGACTACGTCGCCAGTGGCAGTCCACGGCTGGTGCGGGCACTCGATACCGTCTCCGGCCCCGTGTTCGAGGCCTACTTCGTCTACCCCGAGGAGCTCCGCAACTCGAAGCGGATCGGCGTCTTCCGCGATTTTCTGGTGTCCCGCGTGGGCGAGTTCCCGCGTTCCGCTGGCTACGCCGTCTAGCCAGGCTGGCCGAGCCGCGAGCCATGCACCCGGCGCATAGCAGACCCGACTTTGGCGGGGTGGAAACCACCCGTTGGGTTGTCTAGATAAGAGCTACTAGGGTCGCACTTCGCGATCCTCGCGATGGTGGGCGCGAGCCCGCTATCGGGTCTTGGCAGCTCCCCTGCTGAGACATACGTCTCCCAGACGTACTTCCTCCCTGTTAGAACTTGCCGGGCCCTCGTGGTCCGGCCTTTTCTCCTACATGAAGAGGCGCTCGCCCTCGCCCTCCATACCGGCATAGAGCGCGGCGACGTAATCGCCATAGCCGTTGTAGAGCTGGGTCGGTACCCGTTCGCTGGTGCCGATCAGGGCCTCGCTTGCCTGGCTCCAGCGCGGGTGCGCGACCTCGGGGTTGACGTTGGCCCAGAACCCATACTCGCTGCCCTGGATCTCCTCCCAGAAGCTGACCGGCCGCTGGTCGGTAAAGCTGATCCTGACGATCGACTTGATCGACTTGAAACCATACTTCCACGGCAGAACGAGCCGCAGTGGCGCGCCGTGCTGGCGCGGCAGCGGCTTGCCGTAGACCCCGCTGACGAGGAAGGCGAGCTCGTTCATTGCCTCGGCGATGGTCACACTCTCGACGTACGGCCAGGGGTACCAGACCTGGCGCTGCCCCGGCGCCGCATCGGGATCGAGAAAGGTCTCCATCCGCACGTAGGTGGCCGAGCCGAGCGGCCGCGCAAGCTTGACCAGTTCGGCCATCGGGAACCCGCTCCACGGCACCGCCATCGCCCACGCCTCGACGCAGCGGTGACGGTAGAGCCGCTCCTCACGCGGCATCTTGGCCAGCAGATCATCGATGGCGATCGTCATCTCTTTTTCGACCATGCCGTCGATGCGGATCTCCCACGGCCGGATCACCAAGGTCTGCGCCGCCTCCCAGATCTCCTTGTGCGAACCGAACTCGTAGAAGTTGTTGTAACGCGAGGCGACATCGGGGTCGGTGAGGGCACGGTCGAGCTGGTAGCGCTCGTTGCGCGGGAACGGATAGAGCGTGCCGGACGGATCGTCCGCTGCAACCGCGCGCGCCCGGCCTGGGCGCGTCAGAAGCATAGCACCACCGAGGCCAAGGCCGACGAGCACCTCGCGCCGGCGCCAGAACAGTGCCTCGGGCGTCGCTCGCATCTCCGGGATTTCCCAGCCGCGCTGCTTCCGGATCAACATGGGGACACCTTCTTCGCCGGGGAGCATAGCTCCGGCGCCAGGGTGCACGCAGGCAATTCTCCGTGACCCGCTGCGCGGCTCAGGCGTCGAAGCGCAGCTCGACTCGCCCAAGCGTGCCGAAATCGCCGACGAAGAGGTCTTCCGCCTCGGCCGCGATGATGTCGGCACAGCTACCGGTGGTGACGATGTCGCCCGCGCGCAGGCCGAGGCCGCTGCTGGCGAGGTCGTTGGCGAGCCACGCCAGCGACTTCAACGGATGGCCGAGCACGCGCTCGCCGCTGCCGACCGACACTTGGCTGCCGTTCCTGACGATCGCGACCGGATGGCGCGCGAGGTCGACATGGCGCCAGCCGCGCCACGGCTCGCCCATAACGAAGCTCCCGCCCACGCCGTTGTCGGCGATGAGCTGCAGGGCGCCCCGCGTCGTCCATTCGGTGTAGCGGCTGTCGATGATCTCGAACGCCGGCAAATGGGCCTCTACCGCGGTAACCACCGCGGCCGCGTCATAGGGGGCGCCGAGCGGCGGCAGGTCGCGCGCCATGCGGAAGGCGTGCTCGATCTCGACGATGCCGAGGAAGAAATCGGCGCGGGAGAGTGTCGCGGGGCTGCGGTGGCAGTGGCCTTCGATCAGGCGGCCGCGGAACGGCTCGTCCGTGGCCAGAAGCTTCTGGGCACCCTGGCTCGTTGCCCCGACTTTCCAGCCGACCGGCGCGCCCAAGCCTTTGACCACGAGGTTCTGGATCGCATAGGCGTCGGCGAGCGTCTCCGGTCGGCAGTCAGGGGGCAGTCCGGGCAGAGGCCGCCGGCGCGCACGGGCGGCGGCGAGCAGGGCAGCAGCGCGCCCGTGTGCTTCGGGGCTCATCGGTCACTCGGCCGCCTGGGAGGTGGCGACGGCCTCATCGGCGAGGCGACCCTGCAGCTCCTGCAGGCGGTCGAACTTGGCGGTATAGGTGCCGACCCCCAGCGTCAGAGAGCGCAGTTCGATGATGAGGTTGTAGACCTCGACCTGCGGTATCTGTGCGTCAACGACATCCCAGCCCTCCCAGGCCGGACGCGGATGGAAGCCCAGGATCTGACCCCGCCGCCCGCTCACCAGGGTGTTGACCCGTGAGGTGAACTCCGTCGGCACGGCGATCGCAACGCTCAGGATGGGCTCCAGGAGGACGGGCTCGCACTTCGGCATGCCTTCGGACATGGCGATGCGCGCCGCGGTCTTGAACGCCATTTCCGAGCTGTCGACCGTGTGGTACTGGCCGTCGAACAAGGTGACCGAGACATCGACGACCGGAAATCCCAGCGGACCCTTGACCAGGTACTCGGACACCCCCGCCTCGACGGCGGGGATGTACTGTCGCGGTACAACGCCGCCCGAGATGTTGTCGTTGAAGACGAAGCCCGAGCCACGCGGCAGCGGCTTGATCTCGATGTGCACGTCGCCGAACTGACCATGCCCGCCCGACTGGCGCTTGTGCCGGCCGTGCTGAGTGACGCCGCGGCGGATCGCCTCCTTGTAGGGGACCCGCGGCCGCTCCATCGCGACCTCGATGCCGTACTTCGTCTTGAGCCGGTCGGCCGCGACACGAAGGTGGATCTCGCCCTGGCCGTGGAGCAGGAGCTGATGGGTGTCCTGTGATTGCTCGTATACGATCGAGGGATCTTCCTCGACCAGCTTGGCGAGCGCGGTCGAGAGCTTGACCTCGTCCTCGCGCCGCTTGGCTTGGATTGCAGCGCTGTAGACCGGGGGCAGACGCTCAGCCCGCGGCAACGCCGCGCCGCCCTTGCCCTGCGCCACCGTGTCGCCGGCGCGCACCGCCTCCATGCGGCCCAGCGCGATGACATCGCCCGGCTCCGCGCTCTCGACCTTCTCGGCTTGCAGGCCGCGCAGGCGCATGAGACCGGAGACACGCTCGCCGTTGAGAGTCATGCCGTCCGTGAACCAGCCGCGCCAGACCCGCGCCAGGGTGAGCTTCCCGCCGTGCATGGTGTTGTAGATCTTGAGCACCTGCCCGACCGGTTCGCCCTCGGGTGCGAGGCCGAGGCGCTGTGCCGTGAACAGGGGGGGCGGCACTTCGTGGCGGATAAGCTTC
>VGEJ01000282.1 GCA_016869335.1 Alphaproteobacteria bacterium
CGGCGGCGGGGCACGGGCAGCTGGCGGCGGATCTGATGGCCGACGGGGCGGCGGCGGCGACCGCCCGCGCGCTGCTCGACTCGCGCGGCACGATCGACGTCGTCGTGCACGCGGTCGGCGGCTCGGTGATCCCGATCGCCGAGGGCGTCGTCGACGTGCGCGATCCCACCGCTCCGTTCGCCGACTGGCTGCGCTTCCTGCGCTTCAACGCCGGGATCGCTATCGAGATGAACCACGCCCTGATCCCGCCGATGCGGGAGCGGGGCTTCGGCCGCGTCGTCCACGTCTCGTCGATATCGGGAGTGATGCTCCGCGGCGCTCCGGCCTACGCCGCCGCCAAGGCGTACCTGAACGCCTACGTCACCACCGTCGGCCGCGCGCTGGCGCCGACCGGCGTGGTGGTCACCGCGATCCTGCCCGGCGCGGTGGCGTTCCCGGGCAGCTACTGGGACGCGCAATCGCGCCAGCAGCCGGAACGCGTGAACGATTTCCTGCGCCACCACCAGGCGGTGGGGCGGATGGGCACGCCCGAGGAGATCGCGCACTTCGCACTGCTGCTCGGCTCCGAGCTCGCCACCTTCGCGCCGGCGGCGCTCGTGCCGGTGGACGGCGGCAACATGTAGCGGCGGCGCGTGGGGACCTTCTACACGCGGTTTGGCAAGCGGTTGCTCGACGCGGCGGCGAGCGCGGCGGGGGTCGCCGCGACCTGGCCGGTGCTCGCCGGCATGGCGCTGCTTGTCAAGCTCGACTCGAAGGGTCCGGTGTTCTACCGCGGCACCCGCGTCGGCAAGGGCAGCCGCCCGTTCCGCATCCTCAAGTTCCGCACGATGGTGGTGGACGCCGAGCGGGTGGGGCCGCTGAACGTCGGCGACACCGACGACCGCGTGACGCGGTTCGGCCGGGTGCTGCGCACCACCAAGCTCGACGAGCTGCCGCAGCTGCTCAGTGTGCTCAAGGGCGACATGAGCCTGGTCGGCCCGCGGCCGGACGTGCCCGCGTACGCGGCGCTCTACTCCGAGGAGGAGCGGGCACGCATCCTGTCGCTGCCCCCGGGCCTCACCGACTGGGCCTCCATCGTCAACTTCGAGCAGTACACCGACTTCGCCGCGGCCGCGGATCCGGACGCCATGTTCATCGCCCGCATTCGGCCCTTGAAGGTGCGGCTGCAGCTCCACTACGCCGAGCGCGCGTCGCTGGCCGAGGACCTGCGGATCCTGGTGTGGACCGCGCGGCGGGTGCTCGGCGACCGCTCGCTGCCGGCGGAGGTGCGCGCCGTCGTGGACGAGTGGCGCGCGCAGAACCCGTGACCGCAGCGATCGACACCAGGGCGTTGGCGAAGCGGATCCGGATCCACACGCTGCGCATGACCAGCGGCGGCGGCAGCTCGCACATCGGCTCGGTCTTCTCCATGGCCGACATCGTCGCCGTGCTCTACGGCGGCGTCCTCCGCGTGCGACCCGACGATCCGGCGTGGCCGGGGCGCGACCGCTTCGTGCTCAGCAAGGGCCACGCCGGCGCCGGCGTCTACGCGGCGCTCGCCGAGCGCAGCTTCTTCCCGATCGAGAAGCTCGACACCCACCACCGCGACGGCTCGGACCTCTCAGGCCACGTCTCCCACCTCGGCATCCCGGGGGTCGAGCTGTCCACCGGCTCTCTCGGCCACGGCCTGTCGATCGCAGCCGGCATGGCGCTCGCCGCCCGCCTCGACGGCGCGGCGCACCGGGTGTTCGCGCTGCTCAGCGACGGCGAGTGCGACGAGGGCTCGACCTGGGAGGCGGCGCTGTTCGCGGCGCACCACGGCCTCGACAACCTCGCGGCGATCGTTGACTACAACAAGATCCAGAGCCTCGACTGGGTAGAGAAGACGATCCGGCTCGAGCCGTTCGCCGACAAGTGGCGCGCCTTCGGCTTCGCCGTCGCCGAGGTGGACGGCCACGACCACGCTGCGCTCGCCGAGCTACTCGGCCGGGCGCCACTGCCGGGCGGAAAGCCGACCTGCGTCATCGCCCACACGGTGAAGGGCAAGGGCGTCTCGTTCATGGAGAACGCCGTGCTGTGGCACTACCGCACTGCGCGCGGCGAGGAGTTTGCCGCGGCGCTGCGCGAGCTCGAGGAGGGGCCGTGAGGAACGCGTTCGTCCGCAGCCTCATGCGCCTCGCCGCGATCGACCCACGGATCGTCCTCGTCACCGGCGACCTCGGCTTCGGCGTGCTGACGCCGTTCAAGGAGCGGTTTCCGCGCCAGTACGTGAACGCTGGCGTCGCCGAGCAGAACATGACCGGCCTCGCCACCGGGCTCGCGCGCGAGGGGAAGATCGTGTTCACCTACTCCATCGCCAACTTCCCGACCCTGCGCTGCCTCGAGCAGATCCGCAACGACGCCTGCTACCACCGGGCGGACGTGAAGGTCGTGGCGATCGGCGGCGGCTTCAGCTACGGCGCGCTCGGCATCTCGCACCACGCGACGGAGGATCTCTCGATTATGCGCGCGCTGCCGGAGATCACCTGCGTCGCGCCCGGCGACCTCTGGGAGACCGAGGAGGCGACCGCGGCGATCGCGCGCGCTCCGGGCACCTGCTACCTCCGGCTCGACAAGTCGGCCGCGCCGCCGACCCACGCCGAGGGCGAGCGGTTCGCGCTCGGCCGCGCGCGGATCGTGCGCGAGGGGGACGCCGCGACGATCGTCGCCTCCGGGGGCATCCTCGCCGAGGTGCTCGCCGCCGCGGAGGCACTCGCCGGCGACGGGCTCTACTGCCGAGTCATCAGCATGCACACCCTCAAGCCGTTCGACGCCGCCGCGATCGCCGCCGCCGCCCGCGAGACCGGCGGCATCATCACCGTCGAGGAGAACACCGTCGACGGCGGGCTCGGCGGCGCGGTCGCCGAGGCGTGCCTCGACGCCGGGGTCGCGCCCGGCTTCTTCCGCCGGATCGGCCTGCGCACCGGCTTCTCCTGCGTCGTCGGCTCGCAGCCCTACCTGCGCGAGCGCTACGGCCTCGACGCGCCCGCGATCCGCGCGGCGCTGCTCGCCGCCCTTCGCGGCCTGACCGGCGTGAAAAAACCGGGGGGCATTTCACGATAACCATGGTCAGCGCGCCGAAATGGAGCGTATTCGGCGTCTCTGGCGTAATGGAACTCCGGTTGATCTCAATGAACTCGGATACTGGCCAGCTCAGGACAAATGGTTCCTGTCTGAAATGGTACTATATGTATTAACGGTCAGGAAAAACGCCCTGAGTGGGTTCTGTTTAGCCTGACGCACGCCGTTGCACGATTCATGATCGGTGTTGCCCTTGATTTGTATTGCACAAGATCGAATGTCGAATAACCCCATACCTTCTGCTGAACCCCGCTTTTTCTTCCTCATGCCCGTTTGGGGCGAGAAGTATATCGAGTACCTGCTAACTTTCGGGCTAGCCACACTGCTGTCTCCGAACAACCTGCCCTGGCTGCCGAACCGCGCGGGGTCGCAGTTCACGTTCATTACCCGGACCGAGGACGAGAAGCGGATCCGCGCCTCGAAGCTGTTCGCCAGACTCGAACAGCTGATTCCGGTCAAGTTCCTGTTAATGGATCTTTACCACGCCAATAGAGAGGAGAAGCTGGGCCAGCTTGGTCATGCCCTCAAGCTGGGGGCCAGCGAGGTGCTGGGGCAGGGCTATTGTCTTTTTTTCCATCCCG
>VGEJ01000283.1 GCA_016869335.1 Alphaproteobacteria bacterium
CCGAGACTACACCGTCGAGCCGCTCCCGGTCGCCCGGCCGAAGCCGGACCTCAACGCCTCCCCTCATGCGCCCAGACTCGCAGGTCCAGGCCAGCATGGAAATCATCAACCTCTATCAGACCACTAGCCGACTCGGTGGTTCGCGACTTCCATGACCGTCAGGTCGAGCGCAGCCAGACGATCGTGCAGAACAACCTCAAGACGCTCGGCAAGCTGGTGACGATGCTGTGGGAGAAGATCGAGAAGCTCTAGCGGCGGACCTCGATGGACTGGTCCAAACTGTGCGGCGAGCTCAGCGACTTCGGCTACGACCTTTTCAACATCGAGACCAACACGATCCTCAAGGAGGGCATGACGGCGCGCAAGATGCCCGCGCTGCCTCATGCCCTCCTCGACATCGTCGAGACCTATTCCGACTACCTCATCAACGAGATCGGCCTCGATCGGCGCGCACTGTGGGGTTTGCCGCCCGCCGGGCGCGAGACGTGGGTCCCGGTGTACGCCCGGCCCGGCGGTCGCTGGGAGGCGGACGGTGGCTGGGACTCCTTCGACAGGCTGCGCTGGGCGGCGGTGGCTGCACTCGGGCACCCCGGCGCCTGGGACGTGCCGTCGCGCGGGGCCGAGCGGCGCGTGACCCTGGCGCGCAACTGGTGCAACTGCGACCAGCTCAAAGGGATCATCGCGGGACTGGCGCAGAGGCACGAGTGGGCACCGCTCCTCGGGCGGACCCGCAAGGATGTTGTCGAGGCGATAACCGATCGGGCCGGGCGCGCCGAACACCTGCCGACAGCGCCCGCCGAATACCTGATCACCGTACGCAAGGCCTGGGACATCGGCGTCGAGCTCGTGGTAATGCAGACCGTCGTGCAGATCGATGGCGATATCCTGACGCGGATACAGCAGAGCCTGCCGGAGAACGAGCGCGAGAGCCTGCTCAAGGTGCACGAGCGCATGGTCGATACCGGCGTGCGCCACTGGCAGACGATGTCCGAGATGCTCGCCCGGCTGGTCGGCGATCTCGGTCGCGCCCTCTTCCGCTAGCATGGCTCCGACCATCGGAGCGGCGCGCGGCACCATCGCGCTCGCCGGCGCGGCGCTGGCCGGGGGCGCCGGGGCGGCGCTCCGCGGCTTGACCGAAACGCTCGCCGACCTCGCGACGGGCGGCCTGACGGTGGTCTCCAACGACGGCGGCGCGGTCTATGCCCGCACCACCGTCCAGCTCGATGGCAACAGCGTCACGCTGTGGCGGCCGTCCGCTCTTGCCGCGACCGATGCGAGCAGGCTCATCGACGCCCACCTCGCGCGTGTCGGCGCGGTCTTGCAGGTGGCGGCGCAGGCGGCGGCTCTGGTGCGCGCAGCGTCGAGCGCGCTCGCTGCGCTGTTTGCCGTCGTCGGCCTGACCGGCGCGCTTGTTGCGGGATCGGCCAGGGCGCTCGTGGAGGCAGCGGCATGGCTGGCCGCCGGCAGCGCCCTCACGCTGGCGCTCCGGCTTGTGGCGAAGCCCCTGATGCGGCGATACGTGGGCCGCCGCCTGACCCCGTCGCTCCGGGACCAGCCAACCGCCCGTTGCGGAGAATCCCCTTGAAGGGCCACGGTATTTGCGGCAAGTCTGGCGCTCTGAGCGAGGGGGAGGCATGGCGCGGCCGGCCGCATATTCGATCTGGAGCCTGGTCCGCAACGCGCTGAACCAGCACGAGGGCTGGCAGCGCGTGTGGCGCCAACCCGAGCCCAAGCCCGTCTATGACATCGTGATCATCGGCGGCGGTGGTCACGGCCTGGCCACCGCATACTACTTGGCGCGCAAGCACGGCATCACCAATGTCGCGGTGATCGAGAAGGGCTGGCTCGGTGGCGGCAACACCGGGCGCAACACCACCGTGGTGCGCTCGAACTACCTCTACGATGAGAGTTCGGCGATCTATGAGAAGTCGATGCAGCTCTGGGAGGGGCTGAGCCAGGAGCTCAACTACAACACCATGTTCAGCCAGCGCGGCGTGCTGGCGATCGCCCACAACCGCCACGGCCTCGAGGAGCAGAACCGCCGGGGCGGCGCGATCCGGCTCAACGGCATCGATTCCGAGTGGCTGAGCGTCGCCGAGGTCAAGGCGTTCTGCCCGATCATCAACACCTCGCCCACGCTGCGCTATCCGATCTGTGGCGCCATGTTGCAGCGGCGCGGCGGCAACGCCCGGCACGATGCCGTGGCCTGGGGCTTTGCCCGCGGCGCCGATGCAGCCGGCGTCGATGTCCTGCAGAACACCGAGGTGACCGCAATCCTGCGCGAGGGCGGCAGGGCGGTGGGGATCGAGACCTCGCGCGGCACCATCCGCGCCCGGCGCATCGGCATCGTCGTCGCCGGACACTCGGGCGTGCTGGCGGGGATGGCGGGCTTCCGCCTGCCGATCGAGAGCTACGCGCTGCAGGCGCTGGTCTCCGAGCCGATCAAGCCGGTGCTGCATACCGTCATCATGTCGGGGGCGGTGCACGTCTACATCAGCCAATCCGACAAGGGCGAACTGGTGATGGGCGCCAGCCGCGACTCCTACAACTCCTACGCCCAGCGCGGCTCGTTCAACATCATCGAGGACCAGATGGCGGCGGTGAAGGAGCTGTTCCCGATCGTCAGCCGTCTCAGGATGATGCGAATGTGGGCCGGCATCGTCGATGTCTGCCCCGACGCGAGCCCGATCATTGGCAAGACCCCGGTCGAGAACCTCTACATCAACTGCGGGTGGGGCACCGGCGGCTTCAAGGCGACACCCGGCTCGGGCTGGGCTTTCGCCCACACCCTGGCGACCGGCGAGCCGCACCCGATCAACGCACCCTTCACGCTCGAGCGCTTCGCGACCGGTTATCTGGTCGATGAGCACGGCGCGGCGGGCGTCGCGCATTGAGGCGGCCATGCTGCTGATCGCCTGCCCCCATTGCGGTCCGCGCGAGCAGACCGAGTTCGTCTGCGGCGGTGAGTCGCACATCGAGCGTCCGCCGACACCCGAGGCGCTCACGGATCACGACTGGGGCCAGTACCTGTTCATGCGCAAGAACCCGAAGGGCTGGCACTACGAGCGTTGGCTGCACGCCCAGGGCTGCCGGCGCTGGTTCAACGTCGCGCGCCACACCGTGAGCCACGAGGTCCGAGCGACCTACCCGATGGGCCAGCCGCCACCGGTGATCGAGGGCTGAGAGCCGGATGAGCCCGCAGCCCTATCGGATGGCGCTCGGCGGCCGGATCGACCGCGCCCGCCTCCTCAACTTCAGCTATGACGGCCGGACCTACACCGGTTTCGCCGGCGACACGCTTGCCGCCGCGCTGCTCGCCAACGGCGTGCGGCTGGTCGGGCGAAGCTTCAAGTACCACCGCCCGCGCGGTATCTACACCGCCGACGCGAGCGAGCCCAACGCGCTCGTCCAGCTCGAGACCGGGGCGCTGGCCGAGCCCAACGCGCGCGCCACGCAGATCGAGCTCTACGATGGGTTGCGGGCCACCTCGCAGAATTGCTGGCCGAGCGTCGAGCACGACTTGGGCGCCTGGACCGGCCTGGTCTCCGGCCTTTTCCCGGCGGGCTTCTACTACAAGACGTTCATGTGGCCGCGCTCGGCCTGGATGAAGTACGAGTATTTCATCCGCTGGATGGCCGGCCTCGGGCGCGCCGCAAGCGCG
>VGEJ01000284.1 GCA_016869335.1 Alphaproteobacteria bacterium
ACCGCTTACGACCGCCACCGCCTCGCGCTCGGCCTGCCTGACGGCAGCCGCGACATCGATGTCGAGAAGAGCTTTCTGCTCGAGTGCGGGTTCGATGAGCTCCACGGCATCGACTACGAGAAGGGCTGCTACGTCGGCCAGGAGCTCACGGCCCGCACGCACTACCGCGGCGCGGTCCGCTGGCGCCTTCTGCCGGTCCGCATCGATGGTCCGCCGCCGCCGCGCGGCGCGCCGCTCCACCTCGCGGAGGCCGAGGTCGGCGAGATGCGCTCAGCGCAGGGCGGGGTGGGGCTCGCGCTCATTCGCCTCGACCGCCTCGAAGCGGCGCGCGGCCACCCGCTCGCGAGCGGCGAGTCGCGATTGACGGTGGACGAGCCGGCGTGGCTGTCGCTGCCCCGGGCATGATGCCCCCCGGGCACGATGCCCCCCGGTGTGATCTTGGGAGGGCAGACCGCCCCGTGTTAGCGTTGCCGCCGTGACCACACGGCAGCGCTGTTCCTGGCCGGGCGAAGACGCGCTCGCTCTCGCCTACCACGACGTGGAGTGGGGCGTCCCGGTCCACGATGACCGCAAGCTGTTCGAGTTCATGGTGCTCGATGCCTTCCAGGCCGGCTTGAGCTGGAACACGATCCTGCGCAAGCGCGAGAACTTCCGCCGCGCGTTCGACGATTTCGTGCCCGAGCGCATCGCCCGCTACGATGCCCGCAAGGAGGCGGCCCTGCTCGCCGACGCGGGCATCGTGCGCAACCGCCAGAAGGTCGCGGCCACCATCGGCAATGCCAGGGCCTTCCTCGCCGTCCGCGCCGAGTTCGGCTCCTTCGATCGCTACATCTGGCAGTTCACCGAAGGCACGACCAAGTGCAACGCCTGGCGGCGCACGGATCAGATCCCGGCCGAGACGCCCGAGTCGAAGGCGATGAGCAAGGACCTGATCGGGCGCGGCTTCCGCTTCGTCGGCCCGACCATCTGCTATGCCTTCATGCAGGCCGCCGGCATGGTCAATGATCACGTCGTCACCTGCTTCCGCTATCGCGAGGTCGGCCGGTGAGGGCGCCCCGCCTGCTCGGCGCCGCGGACGTGGCTGCCGTGCACGCGGTGATCAACGAGGCGGCGCTGGCCTACAAGGGGATCATCCCCGCCGACTGCTGGCACGAGCCCTACATGAGCGAGGGCGCGCTGGGCGCCGAGCTGGCGGCAGGCGTGGCGTTCTGGGGGCTCGACGACGATGCCGGCCTGAGCGGCGTCATGGGGCTCCAGCCGGTGCGCGATGTTGCCCTCATCCGCCACGCCTACGCCCGCCCGGCGGCGCAACGCCGCGGGGTGGGGAGCGCTCTGCTCCTGCACCTGCGGGAACGGGCCACCGCGCCGCTGCTGGTTGGCACCTGGGCGGCGGCGCAGTGGGCGATCCGGTTCTACGAGAAGCACGGCTTCCGGCGCGTCGAGCCGGCCGAGAAGGACCGGCTGCTGGCGACCTACTGGTCGGTGACGCCCCGCCAGGCCGCCACCTCGGTCGTGCTGCGGGAGTAGTGATGTTCTTGTTGTGTTCCGGATAGTGAATCTTGTCCGACACGCCCAAACCAGGGCATCTGATCGTCTGGAGGACCGGCAACTGAGCGACTAGTCCGCCGCGGGGCGGTCGGTGCTGATCGCGGCTTGGGCGGCGGCGAGGCGGGCGATCGGCACGCGGTAGGGCGAGCATGAGACGTAGTCGAGCCCGGCTTCGTGGCAAAAGCGCACCGAGTTGGGGTCGCCGCCGTGCTCGCCGCAGATGCCGATCTTGAGCCCGGGCCGCGCCTTGCGCCCGCGCTCGGTCGCGATCCGCATCATCTCGCCGACGCCCTCCTCATCGATGCTGACGAACGGATCGGCGGTGAAGATGCCCTTGTCGAGGTACTGGTCGAGGAACTTGCCGGCATCGTCGCGGCTGATGCCATAGGTCGTCTGCGTCAGGTCGTTGGTGCCGAAGCTGAAGAACTCGGCCGACTCGGCGATCTCGCCGGCGCGCAGGCACGCGCGCGGCAGCTCGATCATGGTGCCGATGACGTAGCGCAGCGTGGTGCCGTTCTCGCGCTCGACCTCCTTGGCCACCGCGACGATGCGCTCCTTCACCAGGTCGAGCTCGCGCCGCGTCGCGATCAGCGGCACCATGATCTCGGGCGCCACGGCGCGGCCCCGCTCGCGGCTCACCACCACCGCCGCTTCGAACACCGCGCGGGCCTGCATCTCGCCGATCTCGGGGTACGAGATCGCGAGCCGGCAGCCGCGGTGACCGAGCATCGGGTTGGCCTCTTCGAGCTCGCGGGCGCGGTAGCGCAGCGTCGCGGCATCGATGCCGCTTGCCGTCGCCACTGAGGCGATCTCCTCGGAGCTGTGGGGCACGAACTCGTGCAGCGGCGGATCGAGCAGCCGGATCGTCACCGGCCGTCCGTCCATGATGCGGAACAGCTCGACGAAATCGGCCCGTTGCATCGGTAGGAGCTTGGCGAGCGCGGCGCGCCGCCCCGACTCGCCCCGGGCGAGGATCATCTCGCGCATCGCCGCGATGCGATCGGCCTCGAAGAACATGTGCTCGGTGCGGCAAAGTCCGATGCCCTCGGCACCGAAGCGGACGGCGGTGCGGGCATCGAGCGGCGTCTCGGCGTTGGTCCGCACGCCGAGCTTGCGGTGCTTGTCCGCCCACGCCATGAACGCCGCGAAGTCGCTCGACAGCTCAGGCTGCACCGTCGGCACCTCGCCGACCATGACCTCGCCGGTCGAGCCGTCGATGGTGATCGTCTCGCCCTTGTGCACGACGCGGCTGCGGACGTGGAAGGCGCCCTCCTCGTCGTCGATGCGGAGCGCGCCGGCGCCGGCGACGCACGGCCGCCCCATCCCGCGCGCGACCACGGCGGCGTGCGAGGTCATGCCGCCGCGGCTGGTCAGGATGCCGCGGGCGGCGTGCATGCCGTGGATGTCCTCGGGGCTGGTCTCGACGCGGACGAGGATCACGGCGGTGCCCTTGGCTGCGAGCGTCTCGGCCTCATCGGCGCTGAACACGACCTTGCCGGCGGCTGCGCCCGGCGAGGCCGGCAGACCGCGCGTCAGCACATCGCGTGGCACGCGCGGATCGAGAGTGGGGTGAAGGAGCTGCTCCAGCGCACCGGGCTCGATCCGCAGCAGCGCCTCGCGCTCGCCGATCACTCCTTCCGCGACCATGTCCACCGCGATGCGGAGCGCCGCCGCGGCGGTGCGCTTGCCGGTACGCGTCTGCAACATCCACAGGCGGCCCTGCTGGACCGTGAACTCGATGTCCTGCATGTCGCGGTAGTGCGCTTCGAGCCGGCGGTAGACCTCGGCGAGCTGGCCGAAAACCTCCGGCAGCGCCTCTTCCATCGAGGGCGAGTGCGCCCCGTTGGCGTCGCGCGCCCGCTTCGTCAGGTGCTGCGGCGTGCGAATGCCGGCGACGACGTCCTCGCCCTGGGCGTTGGGCAGGAACTCGCCGTAGAACTCGCGCTCCCCGGTCGAGGGGTTGCGCGTGAAGGCGACGCCGGTCGCCGAGTCACCGCCCATGTTGCCGAACACCATGGCCTGGACGTTGACCGCGGTGCCCCACGAGTCGGGAATGCCATGCAGGCGGCGGTAAGTAATCGCGCGCTGGTTCATCCACGAGCCCAACACGGCG
>VGEJ01000285.1 GCA_016869335.1 Alphaproteobacteria bacterium
GAGCTTGATGTCGCACTTCGGCAGATCGTAGGCGTTGGGCAGCAGCGCCGAGCCGAGGAACGGCATCAGGTAGCCCCAGTAGACGCCCTCGCAGCCATCGCCGGCATCGCCGATGCCACGATCGCGGACGGCCATGATGGTGCCATCGTTCTTGGCCGCGACCTCGAGGTAGTGGACTTGGTCGCGCTCCTGGCTCACCGCCAGCAGGTGCTCTTCGCGCGTCTCCAGCCAGCGTACCGGGCGACCCAGCTTGCGAGCCATGTGGCACACCAGGTTGGGCTCACGATAGTAGGGCGCCTTGACGCCGAACCCGCCGCCCTGATCGCGCGGCGCCACCACCCGGATCCGCTGCGGCGGGATGGAGAGGACATCCGCCAGAGCCAGCCGGTCGATGTGCGGCCGCTGGGTGGTGATGTAGGCGGTCAGCCCGTCGGAGGGGTCCCAGATCGCCAGCGTGCCGCGGGTCTCCATCGGTGTGACGCCGCAGCGATGCACCTTGAAGCGCTCGCGGATCACCACGTCGGCCTGCCGGAAAAGCTGTTCGACCTCGGCGTCGTTCTTGTTCTGATCCTCGATCGTCTGGCCGCCGGTGAACGTCAGCTCGAACATCGTGTTGTCGGGCCAGTCGTCGTGCACCTTGGTGGCGCCCGGCTTGAGCGCCGTCTCGGCATCGAGCACTACCGGCAGCGGCTCGTACTCGATCCGCACCGCGAGCGCGGCGTCCTCGGCCTGGTACTTGTCCACCGCGACGACGGCCGCGACCGGCTCGCCGTGGAACTTCACCTTGTCGATGGCGAGCGGGAAGAACTTGGGGTAGCGCGCCGGCAGCGCCGGAACGACCACGGGCAGCGGGAAGCCATTGATCTCGTTCTTCAGCTGGGCCCCGGTGATGACCGCGAGCACGCCCGGCAACTTGGCCGCCGCACTGGTATCGACGCCCTTGAGCCTGGCGTGGGCGTGGGTCGCGCGCACGAACACCAGATGCGCCATGCCGGGCGCGGCGAGATCGGCGAGGTATTGGCCCTTGCCGAACATCAGGCGGCTGTCCTCGCGCCGGCGATAGCGCTTGCCAACCCAGTGCGATTCAACTGTCGACGTCGTCATATCGGTCACCTCGAACCTTGTCTCGCCTGGCCTCAGCGCATGCGGTCGGCGGCCGCAGCGATCGCTTCGACGATATGCACGTAGCCGGTGCACCGGCAGATGTTGCCGATCAACGCGTGGCGAATCTCGGTCTCGCTCGGCCGTGGGTTCTTGCGCAGAAACTCCTCGATATTCATCAAGATGCCGGGGGTGCAATAGCCGCACTGCAGCGCGTGGTGTTCGTTGAAGGTCTGCTGCAATGGGTGGGGCTGCCCGTCCTTCGACAGGCCCTCGATCGTGGTCACCGAGTCGCCGTCGGCCTGGACCGCTAGCAGCATGCAGGATTTCACCGCCTCGCCGTTCACCTGCACCGTGCACGCCCCACAACGGCCCTCGTAGGTGCAGCTGATGTGTGTGCCGGTCAGGCCGAGGCGGTCGCGGATGAAATCGACCAGCAGCATCCGGATCGGCACGGTCTCCTGATAGGCGACGCCGTTGACCGTGATATTGACCGTTCGGTTCATTGCCCGCCTCCTCAGCTCGCCCGCTCGAACGCCGTGGCCACGACCTGCCGACCGAGGTCGTGGATCAGCACCTTGCGATAGTCGCCCTCGACCCAGCGGTCGCCCTGCGGATCGATCTCCTCGGCGGCGGCCTGCAGCGCCGCGGCGATGCCGGCGCCATCGTTCGCCCGCTTGCCGACCAGCAGCGCCTCCGCCTTGCCCGCGCGTCGCGTCACCGGCAGCACGCCGCCGACCGCAAGCCGCGCCTTGGTGCAGGTGCCCTTGCCGTCGGTCTCGACGTAGGCCGCCATGCCGACGATCGGCAGGCCGTCTGTCTGGGTCGACCATTTCTTGTAGGCGCTGCCGGCATGGCGCGGCGGCGCCGCCAAGGTGATCCGGGTCAGCAGCTCATTGTCCGCGCGATCCGTTTCGAGGGCGCCCTTGAAGAAGCTGGTGATCCTGACTGTGCGCCTCTTGCCGCCGGAGGCCTGCAGATCGAGCTCGGCATCGAGCGCGAGCACCACGGGCGGCATGTCGGCCGCGAGGTAGTTCCAACACAGCGAACCGCCGATCGTCCCGCGATTGCGCACTTGGCGATCGGCCACGGTCGTCGCCGCATCGTTGATCGCCTGATAGGCCGGGCGCAGCTTCGTCTCGTCGATCAGCTCGACATAACGGGTCATCGGCCCGATCGCGACGGCACCGCCAGCCACGCTTACGCCGCGGAGTTCCTTGACCTGCTTGAGATCGACGATGCACTCGGCCTGGTGCAGCCGCGCCTTGATCGCCTGCATGACGCTTTGGCCGCCGGCGAAGACCGTGGCGCCGGCATTGCGCCCCAGCGCGTCCAGCGCCTCAGCGACCGTCTTGGGCGCGATGTAGTTGCTGATGATCGCGGGATACATGCCACTCTCCTCGCTGCTGCGGACCGACGGGCACGGACCCCTCACCCGCGCCGCAGCGGGTTGCGTTGGACCGCTCCTCGATTCCGCTTCAAGCCTCCCTGCCGAGCGGCGGCAGCGCTGCGGACCTTGTCGCCGTTCCGTACGTGGCGATCGTAACCGAACCCCCCGGGATTCGACAAGCATCCACGCGTCGCACGCGGTGCCGGCCGATCCGGGAAACCTCTTGTCGCCACGGCGCCTTCGTCGCTATCCCGGTTTGACTCGGATTCGCTGCGCGGCCTACAGTTTGCCGAGCCGCGGCGGGGGCTTCCGCGGGGCTTGATGATGGGGTCGCACGATGGGCACGGTCGGCGTCGCGGAGATGCAGAGGCGGGTCGCGCGCTTCGCCAAGACGACGTTCAGCGAGGCGGCGTTCCTCGACTCGCTGCTGCCGGAGTACCGGCGCAAGATCATCAACGTCATCGGACACGGCGTCACCGAGGACCCCAACCTGCGGCCCGCCATCACCGCCGTCGATGGCTTCAACATCGGCTACATCCAGGCCACCAAGGGCAAGGGTGCGTCGCTGCACAGCCACTCGACCGTCGAGGTGTTCATGCCTTTGACCGGGTGCTGGGAGATCTTCTGGGGCGATGAGGGCGCCGACTCGGTGCTGCTCGACACCTTCGATGTGATCTCGGTGCCGACCGGGATCATGCGCGGCTTCCGGGCGGCGGCGGAAGGCGAAAGCGTCATGATGGCGATCGTCGGCGGCACCGACGCAGGCAAGGTCACGTGGCCGCAGAGCCTCCTCTCACGTGTCGCGGCGCTGGGTTACGCGCTCGATGACAGGGGCAACATCGTCGAGCTGAAGAGTGGCAAGACCACCGCGTCTTACGCGATCGGCGGCGCGCCGACCGGGGAGCACGTGTCGCGAGGCCGCCCCATCGCGCGGGCGGAGGTGCTGAAGCGGGTGGCGCGCTTCAAGGATCTCCCGTTCAGCGAGTCGGCGTTCATCGACTCGCTCCTGCCCGAGTACAAGCGCAAGATCATCAACGTGATCGGCCCGGGCGTCACCGAGGACGCGGCGCTCAAGCCCGCGATCAGTGTGGTCGAGGGCTTCAATCTCACCATGATCAAGGCCGAGAAGGGCAAGGGTGCCTCGCTCCACGATCAC
>VGEJ01000286.1 GCA_016869335.1 Alphaproteobacteria bacterium
GAGGATCATCGGTCCCTTGCCGTGGCGCGCCCGCGCCACCGCATCGGCGCCGGCCTTGTGCACGGCCACAACGCTCATGCCGTCGACCTGCTTGCCGCGAATGCCGAAGCTGAGGCCGCGCTGGTACAGCTTGGTCTGCGCGCTCGCCCGCTTGATCGAGGTGCCCATCGCGTACTGGTTGTTCTCGATGACATAGATCACCGGCAGCAGCGCCAGCGCCGCCATGTTGAACGCCTCGTACACCTGACCCTGGTTGGCCGCCCCGTCGCCGAAGTAGGTGAGGCAGACGTTGTGTTCCTTGCGCAGCTTGAACCCGAGTGCGACACCGGTGCCGAGCGGGACGTTCGCGCCGACGATCCCGTGGCCGCCGAAGAAGCGCTTCTCGCGGCTGAACATGTGCATCGAGCCGCCCTTGCCCTTGGAGGCGCCACCGCGCCGCCCGGTGAGCTCCGCCATCACCGCGCGCGGCTCCATACCGCACACCAGCATCTGGCCATGATCGCGGTAGGTGGTGATCACCGCATCACCCGCGTGGCACGCCGTCTGCAGGCCGACCACGACCGCTTCCTGGCCGATGTAGAGATGGCAGAACCCGCCGATCACCCCCATGCCGTAGAGCTGGCCCGCCTTCTCCTCGAAGCGGCGGATCATGAGCATCTGCCGGTAGTAGCCGAGCAGTGTGTCGTGCTTGAGACCAGCGGCCAGCTCAGAATCACTGGCGGTCACTTTCCGGAGCTTGAGCGCCATGAACCACCTCACGGGGTCGACGAGGGAGCAACGCGATCGGAGGCCGATCATATCGCCTCACGGTTAAGCGCACGACACCCTTTTTGCCGCTCGCCTGCCGCCCGACCGGCTCAGCGGCGCAAGAGCACGACCTCGTCGGCGTGGCCGACGCCGAGGAGACGCCGTGCCTGCTCGTCAAGCAGGTCGCGATCGAGGCTGTCGGGCCGCAGCAGCGCGACCCGCCTCTCGCGCTCGGCCCGCTCGGCGCTCAAGACCTCGAGCCGGGTCTCGCTCCGTTTGATCCTCTGGCTAAGATCGAGCCAAGCCACCAGGCCGCGATCGCCCTGCACCAGATGGTAGCCGAAGTAGACACCGATCAGCGCGCACGCCGCCGGCACGACAACGAGGCGCAACCGCCTGCGCGCGTGGTGCAGCGGATTCATCGGACGTTCGCTCCTCCGCGCAGGGCCGTTCAGGCGCGGGAGAACCGGCTCCGCGCCAACGCCGTGGCCCCGGCGAAGCGCGCGCTCGCGCCCAACTCCATCTCGATGCGGAGGAGCTGGTTGTACTTCGCCAGCCGCTCCGAGCGGGCGAGCGCGCCGCTCTTGATCTGGCCGCAGTTGGTGGCGACGGCCAGATCGGCAATCGTGGTGTCCTCGGTTTCGCCCGAGCGATGCGACATCATGGCGCCGTAACCGGCGCGCTGCGCGAGATCGACTGCTTCCCATGTTTCGCTCAGCGTGCCGACCTGGTTGACTTTGACCAGGATCGCATTGGCAACGCCCTGGCCGATGCCGGTGCGCAGCCGCGCCGCCTGGGTCACGAAGATGTCGTCACCGACGAGCTGCACGCGCTCGCCGAGCGCGCGGGTAAGCTCGGCCCAGCCCGACCAGTCGTCTTCGGCCATCCCGTCCTCGATCGAGGCGATGGGGAAGCGCTCGACCAGCGCTGCATAGTAGTCGACCAGGGCGCCGGCATCGAGGCGCCGGCCCTCGCCTGCAAGCACGTAGCGCTTGGCGCCCTTGTCGTAGAACTCGCTCGCCGCGGCATCGAGCGCGAGCGCGACGTCCGCGCCCGGGACGAAGCCGGCCTTCTCGATCGCACTGACGAGGAATGTCAGCGCGTCGGCGGTGCTCGCGAGGCGGGGCGCGAAGCCGCCCTCATCGCCCACCATCGTGCTGTGCTTCGCCTCCTGCAGCAGCGTGCGAAGCTCTCGCACCACCGCCGCAGTCATCTGCAGGGCCTCGGCGAAGGAGGGCGCGCCGAGCGGTACGATCATGAACTCCTGGATGTCGATGCCATTGTCGGCGTGGGCGCCACCGTTGATCACGTTGAGGAGGGGCACCGGCAAGGTCCGCGCCGCGAAGCCACCGAGATAGCGATATAGCGGCAGCCCTTGCGCGGCGGCACCCGCCTTGGCCACGGCGAGACTCACACCGAGGATGGCGTTGGCGCCGAGCCGAGCCTTGTTCGCGGTGCCATCGAGCGCCACCATCGCGCGGTCGATCGCCAGCTGATCGGTCGCATCCATCCCCGACAGCGCATCGAACAGCTCGCCGGTAACCGCATCGACGGCACGCTGGACGCCCTTGCCGCCGTAGCGCTCCTCGCCGTCGCGCCGCTCGAGGGCCTCGTGGCTGCCCGTCGAGGCGCCAGATGGGACCGCGGCACGGCCGAGCGTTCCGTCCTCGAGCCGGACATCGACCTCGACGGTCGGGTTACCGCGGCTGTCGAGGATCTCCCGCGCCGCGATATCGACGATGGCGGTCATGCGCGCGCTCCTGCCTGGGGACCCTGTTTGATGAGACGATCCAGCGCGATGAGCTGGTCGAGCAGGGGCGGCAGTTCGGCCAGCGGCACCATGTTCGGACCGTCGGAGGGCGCCCGATCGGGATCCTCGTGGGTCTCCATGAACACCGCTGCGACACCCACCGCAACCGCCGCCCGCGCCAGCACCGGCACGAACCGTCGCTCGCCGCCGCTGCGCGCGCCCTGGCCGCCCGGCTGCTGCACCGAGTGCGTTGCATCGTAGACGACCGGGCAACCGGTCGTCTCGGCCATGATCGGAAGGGCCCGCAGGTCGCTCACCAGCGTGTTGTAGCCGAAGCTCACTCCGCGCTCGCACACGAGCACATGCGGATTGCCGGCGCCGACGATCTTGGCGACGACGTTGCGCATGTCCCATGGCGCCAGGAACTGGCCCTTCTTCACGTTGATCGGCCGCCCGGTGGCCGCGGCGGCGAGCAGGAGATCGGTTTGGCGGCAGAGGAACGCGGGGATCTGCAGGACATCGACGACCGCGGCCACCGGCCCGCACTGCTCGGCAGTATGGACGTCGGTTAGCACCGGAATGCCGACGCGGGCGCGAATCTCGGCGAAGATCGGGAGCGCGGCGGCAAGTCCCACCCCGCGACCGCTTGCCGCGCTGGTCCGGTTGGCCTTGTCGAAGGAGGACTTGTAGATGAGGCCGAGGCCGCGCGCGGCGCACATGTCCTTGAGCGCGGCCGCGGTCGCAAGCGCGTGGTCGCGGCTCTCCATGGCGCATGGCCCCGCGATCAGCACCAGCGGCCGGTCATTGCCGAGCGCCATCCCGCCGACCGCGACGGTACGGAGCGCGCGCGGAACCGCGTCATCCATCCTAGACCAGCCTGGATTGATTGACCGCCGCCTCGACGAACGCGGCGAACAACGGGTGCGGCTCAAACGGCTTCGATCTCAGCTCGGGGTGGAACTGCACACCGATGAACCACGGGTGCCCGCTTAGCTCGACGATCTCCGGCAGCGTGCGGTCGGGCGACATGCCCGACATCATCAGGCCCACCGCCTCCAGTCGCTCGCGGTAGGTGATGTTGACCTCATAGCGATGGCGATGGCGCTCGACGATGCGGGCGCTGCCGTAGATGGCGCGCGCCTTCGAGC
>VGEJ01000287.1 GCA_016869335.1 Alphaproteobacteria bacterium
CATGAATACGCTTTGCCACACCCCGTCGTTACTCCGGCGCGGGAGATGTCGGCCCAGAAGCGTGACGGTGCCGTCTAACCCCCACGCCGCCGCCACCTTCACGGGTGGCCGCATCAGCTTCTTGCCTTGCCGCTTCGACTTGCGCCATCCGGCTGCAACCGCTTCCTCCTCCGTGCAGAACCGGCGCTCGCCCTTGGCCTCGTCGATTTTCGTCCGCTCGTCATACTGCCCGCCGGGAGCGTGGTAGATGCGCTCCCCCGATGACGAAATGTTGCCCTTGATGACGCACCCGCCGCTTGCAGCGGGCTCGGACGCACGGCCCGCACCGGCGCGGTAGTCCCACGGGGCGACAAACGTTCCCGCCCAAAGCCCGGCCCCTCCCGCGCGGGCTCCGTCCTCGGCGTCGATGTAGTCCGCCGCGCACTTGCGGTACGCGAGCGCCCAGCCGGCATCGACCATGCGTCGGTCGAGGTCGGCCCCGACGACGATCCCGCCTACCCGACCGGCGCGCGCGCCGACCGCGTCCGGATCACCCTCGCCGACGGCCGAACACTGGCGAGCGAAGAGGTCACCCGCGCCCGCGGGCACGGCCGCAACCCGCCGACCCGCGCCGAGCTGTGGGCGAAGTTCGCGGACGCGACGAGCCGGCTGCCGCGGGACACCGCCGAACGCCTGTTCGCCGCGCTGCAGCAGGTCGATGCGCTCGACGGGGTCGCGGCGATCCCCTCGATCTGATGAACGCGGGCTCCCCCTGCGGGCCAGTCTAGCGCAGCTCGCGGCGGAGAAGCGCGGCGCCGGCGGCGAGCGCCGCCAGTTTGCCTTCGGCTACCGGTCGGGGCAGCGGCACCATGCCGCAATTGGTGCAGGGCTGGACGCGCTCCACCGCGGCGTGCTTGAGGGAGGCGCGGAGCGTGGCTGCGACCTGCTCCGGCGTCTCCACGGCATTCGTCGCGACGTCGATTGCGCCGACCAGGAGCGTCTTGTCGGGGAGCAGGCGCAGGAGTTCCAGCGGCACCCGGCTGTTAGCGCACTCGAGCGATACCTGGTCGATGCGGCTCCGGTTAAGCGCGGGGAAGATATCCTCGTACTGCCGCCACTCGGCACCGAGCGAGCGCTTCCACGCGCGGTTGGCGTCGATGCCATAGCCGTAGCAGATGTGTACGGCCGTGGTCGCACCGACCCCTGCGATCGCGGCGTGCAGCGCCGCAACGCCCCAGGACTTCACGTCGTCCAGGTAGACATTGAACGCCGGCTCATCGAACTGGATCATATCGACGCCGGCCGCCGCAAGATCGCGCGCCTCCTCGTTCAGCACTCCGGCGAAGGCCATCGCGAGCCGCGCGCGGTCGCCGTAGTGCTCATCGGCGATGGTGTCGACGATGGTCATCGGTCCGGGCATCGTGAACTTGAGGCGGTGGCGGGTGTGGCGCCGGGCGAACGCGGCCTCGGCGGCATGGATCGGCGCCCGGCGGCTGAGCGGGCCGGTCACCGTGGGGACATCCGCTTCGTAGCGGTCGGCGCGAATGCCGATCCGCCGCCGGCGGGCGAAGTCGATGCCGGCGATCCCCTCGAGGATGCCATGGACGAAGTGCTGGCGTGTCTGCTCACCGTCCGACACGATGTCGATGCCCGCGTCCTCCTGGGCCCGCAACGCCAGCAGCACGGCGTCGCGCTTGCCCTCGGCGAGCTGGTCGCCGCTCAGCCGCCACGGTGCCCACAGCCGTTCGGGCTCGGCGAGCCAGCTCGGCTTCGGGAGGCTGCCGGCGATCGTGGTATCGAGCATGGCGCGAAGCCCTGAGAGCAGCCCGGTCAGGCTGGCCTGGCACCCGTGGCGAACCGGCGGCCCGTGGCGCCATCGAAGAAGTGGCAGCGCTCGAGGTTGAAGTTCACGAACGTCGGCTCGTTCAGCGCGAACTGGGGCTGCCCCGGGAGCTGGGCGCGCAACACCCGCTCGCCCGCCTTGAGCGCCACGACCGTGAACGCGCCCAACGGCTCGACCTCATAGACCCGAGCCGCGATCGCGCCGGGCTGGGGCGCCCGTGCAACCGCGACGTCTTCGGGCCGCACGCCCAGCACCGCCGCGCTCGCACCGGCGCCGCCCTCGATGCGCACGGCGAAATCCGGGTTGCCGGCAGCGAAGCGGCCGGCTTCGCAGCGGCCCTCGATCAGGTTGATCGGCGGCGAGCCGACGAACTCGGCCACGTATCGGCTTTGCGGCGCGTTGTAGATCTCGTGCGGCGGTCCCACCTGAGCGATCCGCCCGTGGTCCATGATGCACATGCGATCGGCCACCGACATGGCCTCTTCCTGATCGTGTGTCACGTAGACGAGCGTGTGCTTGAGCTCGCGCTGCAGCCGATTGAGCTCGACCCGCATCTCTTCGCGCAATCGGGCGTCAAGCGCCGAGATCGGCTCATCCATGAGATACGCCGCCGGGTCGCGCACCAGCGAGCGGCCGATCGCCACGCGCTGGCGCTCACCGCCGCTCAGATGCGCCGGCAGCTTGCTGAGGAGCGGCGTGATATGAAGCTTCTCGGCCACCGCCGCGACCCGCCGCTCGATTTCCGCCGCCGACAGCTTGCGCTCGACCAGCGGGAAGCGGAGGTTGTCGCCGGCGCTCAGGTGTGGAAAAAGCGCCAGGTTCTGGAACACCATCGACAGGTTGCGCTCGGCCGGCGTCGACTTGGTGACCTCACGGCCATCGATCAGGATGCTCCCGGCGTCGGGTGTCTCCAGGCCGAGGAGGAGGCGGAGCAGCGTCGATTTGCCACACGCCGGCGGTCCGAAGATGCAGAAGAACTCGTTGTCCTGGACCGTAAGGTCGATGCCCTCGACCGCGAGGATCGCTCCATAGTGTTTGGACACGCCACGCAGTTCCAGCCGTGCCATGGCTAAGTCACCCGCGCGCCGTTGGCGGCATCGAAGAACTCGCCAATACCGGAGCCTACCGCCACCGTCATGGGCTGACCGATCGTCGCGTCCAGCCGATTCGCGCCAACGACTTTGACCACATCGCCTCCCGCCTCCAGGTGGACGATCGCCCGCGCCCCGATGCGTTCGACGAAACGCACCGTCATGGCGAGCCCTGACCCGCCTCCATCGCCCGCCGGTCGCAGCTCCGCCTCCTCGGGCCGGAAACCGAAGATCACCTCGCCGGCCTTAAGGCGCTCGCAGCGCGCGCGGCGGGCATCGTCGGCCGCGAGCCGGAAGCCACCGGCGGCGCCGAAGTCGAGCCTGATCTCATTCCCCGCCGCGGCGACGCGGCAGCGCAGCATGTTCATGCTCGGGCTGCCCATGAACTGGGCGACGAAGGTGTTGGCGGGGCGGTTGTACACCTCGAGCGGGGTGCCGTATTGCTGCAAGGCACCCCGGTGCATCACCGCGATGCGGTCGGCCATGCTCATCGCTTCGAGCTGGTCATGGGTGACGTAGACCATCGTCTGCTTGAGCTCGTGCTGCAAGTGCTTGAGCTCGGTCCGCATCTCGGCGCGGAACGCCGCGTCGAGATTACTGAGCGGCTCATCGAGCAGGAAGATGTTCGGCTTGACGATGGCCGAGCGCCCGATGGCCAGCCGCTGCAGCTCGTTGACGCTGAGCCGCGCGGCCGACCAGTTGATCAGGCGCTCGAGCCGCATCAGCTTG
>VGEJ01000288.1 GCA_016869335.1 Alphaproteobacteria bacterium
GCCCAAGGTCGAATCGGGTGCGATGGTGACGGAGTTCGAGGGCCTGCTGCGCCACGGCGGGGTACCCTCGCACACGGCGCTGTGGTTCATGATCGAGACGCCGCTTGGCGTGCTGCACGCCGAGGAGATCGCGCGGGCGAGCCCGCGCGCGGCGTGTGTCGTGATGGGGACCAACGATCTCACCAAGGAGCTGCGGGCGCGCCACACGCCGGACCGAGCGCCGGTGGCACCCGCGCTCGGTCTCTGCATCCTGGCCGCGCGCGCCTACGGCCTGGCGATTCTCGACGGCGTGCACAACGAGCTCAACGACGAGGCGGGTTTCGCCGCGGCCTGCCGCCAGGGCCTCGCGCTCGGCATGGACGGCAAGACCCTGATCCACCCGAAGCAGATCGAGCCGTGCAACCAAATCTTCGCGCCCTCCCCCGAGGAGCTCGACGGCGCACGGCGAATCGTCGCGGCGTTTGCCGAGGCGGAGAAAGCCGGCAGAGGTGTCGTCGTGGTCGATGGCCGGCTCGTCGAGAACCTCCACGTCGAGAACGCGCGGCGTCTGATGGCCCTCGGCGAGGCGATTGCGGCGCTCGGCAATACCTGAGCGGTTGCGCGCGGGAAGCGCTCCCCGTCAACGTTGACTCCGCCCGACGCGGGGTGTCAAATCGACCCAGCTGGCTGACGTTAGATCAGCGCTTGGGGAGCTGGGGATCATGAGCGACCGACCGCTTTCGCCGCATATCCAGGTCTACCGGCCCCAGATCACCTCGATCCTCTCGATCTTCCACCGCCTGACCGGGTTGACGCTCGGCGCCGGCACGCTCCTTCTTGCCTGGTGGTTGATATCAGCCGCCATCGGCCCCGACGCGCATGCCGATGCGCAGTGGTTCTGGTCGTCGTGGATCGGTCGGCTGGTGCTGCTCGGCTTCACGTTCTCGCTGTTCTATCACCTGTGCAACGGCATCCGGCACCTGTTCTGGGACATGGGAATGGGGTTTGACCTCAAGACCCTGCACGCAACCGGATGGCTGGTCCTGGCGGCGGCAAGCGGGCTGACTGTACTCGCCTGGATCGTGGGCTACGCGGTGGGGGGCTGAGCATGCGTACGGCGTTGGGGCGGGTCCGCGGACTCGGTTCGGCCAAGGAGGGTACCCACCACTGGTGGATGCAGCGCCTCACAGCCATCGCACTGATCCCGCTCACGTTGTGGTTCGCAATCTCGCTGATCTGGCTGACCGGGGCCGAGCATGCCGATGTCGTCGCGTGGCTCGGCGCACCGATCCCGGGCGCGCTGATGCTGCTCCTGATCGGCGCCGGCTTCTATCACCTCAAGCTTGGCGTCCAGGTGGTGGTAGAGGACTACGTGCATGCCGAGGCCCTTAAGGTTGCCTGCCTGATCGTCAACAGCTTCGGCTGCATCGTGCTGGCACTCGCCTCCGCGCTGGCGGTGCTGAGCGTCATGCTGGGAGGGTGAGAGCGTGGTTGGGAAGGCGTATCCGATCACCGATCACCGCCACGACGTGGTCATTATCGGCGCTGGCGGCGCCGGGCTGCGAGCCGCCGTGGGCATGGCTCAGGCCGGGTTCAAGACCGCCTGCATCACCAAGGTGTTCCCGACCCGGAGCCACACCGTGGCGGCGCAGGGCGGGATCAGCGCCGCGCTCGGCAACATGGGCGAGGACGACTGGCGCTGGCACATGTACGACACGGTCAAGGGCTCCGACTGGCTCGGCGACCAGGACGCGATCGAATACTTGTGCAGCGAGGCTCCGGCGGCGGTCATCGAGCTCGAGCACTTCGGCGTGCCGTTCTCGCGCACCGAAGAGGGCAAGATCTACCAGCGCGCCTTCGGCGGCATGTCGACGCACTACGGCAAGGGCCAGGCCAAGCGCACGTGTGCGGCGGCCGATCGCACCGGCCACGCCATCCTGCACGCGCTCTATCAGCAGTGCCTGCGCTACCGGGTCGAGTTCTTCGTCGAGTACTTCGCGCTCGATCTGGTGATGGATGGCGAGGCCTGCCGCGGCGTCATGGCGTGGAACCTTGAGGACGGCTCGATCCACCGCTTCCAGGCCCACCGCACGGTGCTGGCGACCGGCGGCTACGGCCGCGCTTTCTTCTCCTGCACCTCGGCCCACACCTGTACCGGCGATGGCAACGCCATGGTGCTGCGGGCCGGGCTGCCACTCCAGGACATGGAGTTCGTTCAGTTCCACCCCACCGGAATCTACGGCGCCGGTGTCCTGATCACCGAGGGCGCGCGCGGCGAGGGCGGTTATCTTGTCAACTCCGCCGGCGAGCGGTTCATGGAGCGCTATGCGCCCAACGCCAAGGACCTCGCCTCGCGCGACGTGGTCAGCCGGGCGATGACGATCGAGATCCGGGAGGGCCGCGGCGTCGGCCCCGAGAAGGACCACATCTTCCTGCATCTCGACCACCTCGACCCGGCGCTCCTGCATGAGCGGCTGCCGGGGATTTCCGAGAGCGCGATGGTGTTCGCCGGGGTCGACGTGACCAAGCAGCCGATCCCGGTGCTGCCGACGGTGCACTACAATATGGGCGGCATCCCCTCGAACCATAAGGGCGATGCCGTGATGCGTCGGGGCGACGATCCCGACTCGGTGATCCAGGGGCTCATGGCAATCGGCGAGTGCGCTTGCGCCTCGGTACACGGCGCCAACCGGCTCGGCTCGAACGCGCTTCTCGATCTCATCGTGTTCGGGCGCTCGGCGGCGATCCACACCGCGCTGGTGCTGCGCCCGGGCGAGGCGCAACCGCCGCTGCCCGCGGATGCCGGTGACGGCGCACTGGCGATGCTCGACAAGTACCGCCATGCCAAAGGCGGCACCCGGACGGCCGAGCTGCGTCTGCGCATGCAGCGGGTGATGCAGAACAACTGCGCCGTGTTCCGCACCGGCGACGTTCTCCAAGAGGGCGCCAAGCTGATGCGCGAGGTGTGGAGCGGCATCCCCGACATCTCCGTCACCGACCGCTCGATGGTGTGGAACTCCGACCTCGTTGAGACGCTGGAGTTCGACAATCTGGTGCGGCTCGCCTCAGTGACCGTCAACGGTGCGCTCAATCGCACCGAGAGCCGCGGCGGGCACGCCCGCGAAGACTATCCCGAGCGGGACGACGTGAACTGGATGAAGCACACGCTGGCGTGGGTCGACGACAACGGCAATGTCCGCATCGACTATCGGCCGGTGCACAGCTACACGCTGACCAATCGCATCGCCTACATCGAGCCGCGGGCGCGCGTCTACTAGAGGGTTGCCATGGCTGAATTCACGCTCCCGGCGAACTCGAAGATTCGGAAGGGGACGACCCATCCCAGGCCCGCCGGGGCCGCCAACACGCGGCGCTTCACGGTCTATCGCTGGAACCCCGATGACGGTCAGAACCCGCGGCTCGACACCTACGAGGTCGATCTCGATCGTTGCGGACCGATGGTTCTCGACGGGCTCATCAAGATCAAGAACGAGATCGATCCGACGCTCACCTTCCGCCGCTCGTGCCGCGAAGGGGTGTGCGGCAGCTGCGCCATGAACATCGACGGCACCAACACGCTCGCCTGCACCAAGCCGATCAAGGCGGTGAAGAGCGACGTCAAGGTCTATCCTCTGCCGCACCTTCCGGTGATCAAGGATTT
>VGEJ01000289.1 GCA_016869335.1 Alphaproteobacteria bacterium
TCCCGCCGGCCGCAACTTCCGTCACCTCAACTTCCTTGGTGTCCTGCCCGAGCACCAGGGCCAGGGCATCGGCACTCGGCTCTTGGCGCATGGGCTTGCCCGCCTCGACCGCGAGCGTATGGCCGGCTACGTCGAGACCGTGAACCCGCGCAACGCTCGCTGGTACGAGCGCTTCGGCTTCCGTCTCGAACGCACGGTGGCGGTCGGCGAGGACGGCCCGACGATCCACTGCCTGTGGCGCGAACCTGAGCGCCCGGCCTAGCGCTCGATGCGGATGACGATCCGGCGATTCTCCGCCTGATTGGCCTCGATGGGCTGTCCGCCTTCGTCGCGGTTGGGCTTCTTGGGCTGGGTATCGGCATAGCCCACCGCCGAAAGGCGCTCCGCCGCGACACCGCGCTCGATCAGAAACCGCACGACCGCCGTCGCGCGTGCTGCGGAGAGCTCCCAATTCGTCGCGAAGTCGCCCGAATGGGTCGGCGAGTCATCGGTGTGACCCTCGACGTCGATGCGGTAGCTGTCCATGCCCATGAACGCCAGGAGCTGGGCGACGCGATCGAGCAGCGGCACGGCCTCGGGCAGGATCTCGGATGACCCGACCCCGAACATGCGGGTGCTCTGGAACTCGAAGGTCAGCCCGCGGCGCGACGACGCGACCTCGGTTTCTTCACCGGCGCCGTTCTTGAGCCGCAACTCGTCGAGCCGATTCAGCATGTCTTGAAACGGCAGCGCCTGTTTCTCGCCGGTGAGTTCCTCGACGATCTTCTTGCTGACTTCCTCGAACTTGCCCTGATCGAGCTCCGACACCGAGTACATCAGCACGAAGAAGCACGTTAGAAGGGTGAGGAAGTCGGCGTAAGTGGTGAGCCAGTCCTCGCCCGAATCCGAGGTCGCCGGTCCGTCGATGCGCTCGCTCACGCCGCGCGCGCCTGCGCCGCGCCGGCGCGTTCGATCGCGTAGTGGATCTGCGGATCGAGGTAGCTGTTCATGCGGTCCTGGATGTAGCGTGGGCTGCGGCTCTCCGCGAGCATCGCGAACCCCTCGGCGACCAGGAAGTTGCGGAAGTGGGCGATCGCTTCCTTCTGCGCGAGCTTGCTCGCGGCCGGAGTGAACACCATGCGGTTGAGGAGGACACCGTAGAGCGTGGTAAGCAGCGCGACCGCCATGCCCGGGCCGAGCTGGCTCGGGTCGCCGCCGAGCGCGCGCAGCATCACGACCAGCCCGACGAGGGTTCCGATCATCCCGAGGGCGGGTGCCGCCTGGCCCATCGAGCGCAGGATCTCGACCTCGACCATCGCGCGCTCGAACTGCCCGCGCGCCGCGTTGGCGAGCATGTTGCGGATCTCGTCGCCGCTTTAGCCGGTGATGACCAGTTCGACGCCATAGCGCAGATACGGATCTTGAGAGCGCGCCGTCTTGATCTCGCGCTCAAGGGCCAGGATGCCGTGCTTCTTGACCAGGTAGCCCCAGCGGATGATCTTGCCAGTCTCGACGGTGAGGCGCTCGATGCGCTGCCGTACGAATAGGGTGCCCAGGCCGCGCAGGCCGCGCAGCACGTAGCGCGCCTGATACCCCATGAACGCGCTCGCGAACGTGCCGCCGAGCACGATGAGCACGCTCAGCACGTCGAAGAACATGTGCCAATCGTCGGCGCTGACCGCGACCGCGGACAGGAACAGCCCGAATCCGAACAGGACTCCGAGGAGCGTCGAGATGGACATCCGGCGGCCCAATTGTGGCCGCTTGACGATGCGGGGCGCCGCTTAAGACATCGCTAATGTTAAGGCGGCTCAGCCGCCCGCGCGCGCCGCGCCGACGAGACGGACCAAGGCGGCGCGGGCCTCCTCGGGCGTTCGGACCGGTTCGGCGAAAGGAAACCGCGCGAGGCGGCCCTCGAGCCCGAGATCGATGCCCTCGCTATCGACGCCGGTCATGCGCCAGGCGCCGGGCGGGAGGCCCAGGAGGGCGGTGGCATAAAGACCTACCGCGTCGCCGTGATCGGCGTTCATGTGCGTGATGATCTCGGCTTCCGCGGCGATCAACGCTGCGCAGTCCGCGGTGTCGGCCTGGAGCAGCCCGGCCGGGAACGAATGAATGCGGCCGAAGCCAGCCACCAGATAGCCTTCGGCGATGACCAGCCGATAGAACCCGAAGTCGCCGAAGTCGGCATAGGCGGCGGCTCCGGGGTGGCGCCGAAGGTAGCGCGCGCGGTGGCCCGGGAGCGCCGAGCCCTCCAGCGCTCCGAGCACCGTCAGCCGGGGCCCGGTCAGCGGTTCGGCGAGGCCGGCGGTGCCGTCGAACAACAGGGCGACGCGCGGCTCTGCCTCAAGGTTCCGGGTGTGCTCGGCGAGCGCCGAGAGGAGGAGGAGGGGGCTGCCGTCGTGATCGGCGGCGACCTGAACCAGCGAGGCGAACGGCCAGCCGTCCGCTTTCCGGCGCGTCGCCAGCGTGGCGGTGGCGGCAGCGCGCATCAGGTCGCGAACCCAGCGGGCCTCCGGTCCCGCCCCGGGCGCCGTGCTCTGCATGACGACCCCTTGGAAACGCCACGAAAAAGACACATATGGCACGGGCGAGGCGCACGCAAGCTGCGCGGACGGGAGGTCCAATGCCGCCGACCGTGGCGCTGATTGATGACGATCGGAACATCTTGACGTCGATCGCGCTCGCGCTTGAGGCCGACGGCTTCAAGGTTCGCGCCTTTTCCGATCCCGTCGAGGCGCTGCGCGAGCTGTCGCAGCAGCGCCCCGACATCGTCATCCTGGACATCAAGATGCCGCGTTTGGACGGCATGGAGCTGCTCAACCGCTTGCGCCGCGTGAGCGAGGTGCCGGCGATATTCCTGACGTCCAAGAGCGATGAGATCGACGAGGTGCTCGGACTCAAGATGGGTGCCGACGATTACATTGCCAAGCCGTTCTCGCAGCGGCTCCTGATCGAGCGCATCCGCGCCGTGCTACGCCGTTCGGAAGTGCGGCGCGAGCGCGGCGGCGAGACCAAGACCGATCCGCCGATCGTCCGCGGTCCGCTCGTCCTCGATCCGATCCGCCACGCGTGTGCCTGGCGGGGGCATCCGATCGTGCTGACGGTGACCGAGTTCCTGATCCTCCAGGCGCTCGCCAGCCGGCTGGGGCACGTCAAGACCCGCGACCAGCTCATGGATGCGGCCTACGACGAGCATAGCTACGTCGACGACCGCACGATCGACAGCCACATCAAGCGGCTGCGGCGCAAGTTCAAGGTGGTCGATGACGGTTTCGCAGCCATCGAAACGCTGTACGGCATCGGTTACCGTTACCGCGAGGAGTAGGCGGGGAGAGGCCACCCGTTGGTTGCGCGCGCCGATCATCTCCCGACCGACGAGGGCGCGGCGGAGGAGCGCGTCGAGCGGCGGCGGCTGAGGCGGCGGCGGCGGCCCTCGCCGCTCACGTGGCGTATCCTCGCGGTCAACGTCCTGGCGCTGGCCATTCTGGTGGGCGGCCTGCTCTATCTTGGCGTCTACCGCGACAACCTTGTCGCCACGAAGACGGCCTCGCTCGTGACCCAGGGCCAGATCGTGGCCGGGGCGCTCGGCGCGAGCGCCGTGGAGATCGCCCCGAGCGGTGAGGCGGAACAGGTGGAGGTCTCGGCCG
>VGEJ01000290.1 GCA_016869335.1 Alphaproteobacteria bacterium
CGGTCGCGGCCCGCAGATCATCCTCGGGCGGTTCCTTGCGACGGCCCGGCGCGGCTTCGCACTCGCCATCGACGATGGCGGCGCGCTCGCGCTCGTGCTCGGCGATGGGCGCCGCGTCCAGACGATCGCAAGCCGCGTACCGATGCTGCTCAGACACTGGTACTTCGTGGCGGCCACCTACGACGCCGACGGTCAGACCGTGCGTCTCTATCAGGAGCGGCTGGTGCCCAACCCGCGGATCGCCAGCGCCGCGCGCCGCCGAGTCCGGGTGCGGGTGGCACCGGCGCCGGCGGCGGTGCCGATGCTGATCGGCGCCTGGGCTACGAGCACCCTGCCGGACGGCGACCCCATCGCGGGCGGGTTCTTCAACGGCCGCATCGACCGCCCGCGGCTGGCGGCCCTGGCGCTCGATCGCGCGGAGCTGGAGGCGCTTAAGACCGATACGGTGCCGCCGCACCTAGCCTCCGCCACGGTCGCGGCGTGGGACTTCGGTGCCGAGATGAGCGGGACGCGGGTGGTGGATCGCTCGGTCAACGGGCTTGACGGCGAGACCATCAACCTGCCGACGCGAGCCGTGCGCGGCCACAACTGGACTGGCGAGGCGCTCGACTGGCGCCAGGCGCCGGCGCAATACGCCGCCATCCACTTCCACGAGGACGACATCTATGACGCCGGCTGGCAGACCGATTTCACGCTGAAGGTGCCGACCGCGTGGCCCAGCGGCTTCTATGCCGCGCACCTCAGGGCGACCGGCGCCGAGGGACGCATCGCTTTCTTCGTCCGGCCGCCACGGCGCCGCACCACCGCGCCGCTCGCGTTCCTCGTTTCGACGGCCACCTACATGGCCTACGCCAACTTCAAGCCGACGCCCTCGCCGTTCACGGAGCTGATGACCGGAAGGCTATCGGTCATGCACCCGGCAAACCTGGTTCTGGATGCGCATCCGGAGTGGGGCGCCTCGCTCTACGACCGGCACAGCGACGGCAGCGGCATCTGCTACTCCTCGCGGCTGCGCCCGATTCAGAACATGCAGCCCAAGTACATCCGGTTCTCGGGCGGCCACGGCTCCTCGCTGCGCGAGTACAACGCCGACACGCACTTCATCGGCTGGCTCGAGGCGATGGGGCAGCGCTACGACGTCATTACCGACGAGGACCTCGAGCACGAGGGCTGGGACCTCCTGCGCGGCTACCGCGCGGTGATGACCTGCTCGCACCCGGAATACACCTCCAAGCGCATGTGGGACGCGCTGAAGGCGTACACCGACCGCGGCGGGCGGCTCATGTATCTCGGCGGCAACGGATTCTACTGGCGCATCGCCTTTCACCCCGCGCTGCCCGGCGTGATCGAGGTACGCCGTGCCGGCCCCGCGGTGCGCTCGTGGGCGGATGAGCCCGGCGAGAGCCACATGAGCTTCGACGGCGCGATGGGCGGCCTGTGGCGCAACCAGGGCCGCACGCCGCAGGCGCTCGCCGGCGTCGGCTTCATCTCCCAGGGCTTCGATCTGAGCGCGTCCTACCGGCGCACGGCGGCGAGCTTTGACCCCCGCGCGCAGTTCATCTTCGCGGGCGTCGGCGCGGACGAAGTGATCGGCGATTTCGGCCTCGAAGGCGGGGGCGCCGCGGGGATCGAGATCGACGCCGCCGATACGGCGTTGGGCACGCCCCCGCACGCGCTCATCGTCGCTTCTTCGGAGGGGCATACGGAGTCGTTCCTGCTCGTGACCGAAGAGCTCGACATCATGCGGCCCGACGTGACCGCGCCCGACAACCCGCGTGTCCGCGCCGACATCGTGTTCTACGAGACGCCCAACGGCGGCGCCGTGTTCTCGGTCGGCTCGATCGCGTGGGCGGGCAGTCTGAGCCACAACGGCTATCGCAACAACGTCTCGCGCATCACCGGCAACGTGCTCCGCCGCTTCGTCCGCCGCGCGCCGTTTTAGCCCCGGCGCGGCGGTTGGTCCGGCGCCGCGCTGTGCTATGGTGCGACGCCCGGAAGGCATACGAAACGAATGAGGGGAGGAAGGGCATGACGGCTCTGCAGCGGGGCTACATCGTCGGCTACGCCGACAAACTCAGCCTCGCGGCCGGCGAGACGATCCGCTTCATGGTGAGTTGCGAGGGCGCAAAGACCTTCAAGGCCGATCTCGTCCGGACCGTCTGTGGCGACCCAAATCCCGCCGCCGGCGGCATCCGCGAGGAGCTCATCCGCACCCCCCTCAGTGGCAAGACCTTCAAGGCGCGCAAGCAGGAGGTCTATCGCGGCTCCTGTGTGCGCCTGCACGCCAATCCGGCGACCGAAGGCCTGAAGAGCTTCTCGTTGCAGGCGCTGATCTGGCCGACCACCCCTGCCAAGGGGATGCAGAGCATCATCAGCAAGTGGTCGATGGCCAACCGCGGCGGCTATGGCCTGCTCATCGATGCGAAGGGCGCAGTCGCGCTCGGCCTCGGCGACGGCAAGGGCAAGGCCGACATGATCTCGACCGGCAAGCGGCTGCTCGCCCGTCACTGGTACTTCGTCGGTGCGAGCTTCGATGCCGAGACGGGTGAGGTCAGGGTCTATCAGGAGCCGCTGATCGAGTACGGCATGGCCGGCGATGCCGGGCGGGCGCGCAAGAAGACGACCGTGCGCAAGCTCGGCGATGCCGGAGTCCCCCTACTGATCGGCGCCTGGCACGAGCGGACCGTGCAGCGGAAGGAGATCATGGGTGGCCACTTCAATGGGAAGATCGACAGCCCGCGCATGGCCAACCGGGCGCTGCGCCGGGCCGACATGGAAGCGCTGCGCGGCGACGCGGTGCCGACACGACTACGTAACGCGCTGGTCGCCGCGTGGGACTTCGCGAGGGACATCTCATCGATCCGAGTGAGCGACCTGTCGGTCAACGCGGTTCACGGCGAGATCGTCAACATGCCGGCCCGTGCCATGACCGGGCACAACTGGACCGGTCGAGAGATGTGCTGGCGCAGCGCCCCAGAACAGTACGGCGCGATCCACTTCCACGACGACGATCTCTACGACGCCGGCTGGGAGGTCGATTGCGAGCTGACGCTACCGAAGAACCTGAAGAGCGGCATCTACGCGGCCCGCCTCAAGGCCGGCGAGACCGAGGACCGGGTGACGTTCTTCGTCCGCCCCGAGCGCGGCAAGGCGACGGCACGCGCCGCCGTTCTCATGTCGACCGCGTGCTACCACGCCTACGCCAACATCAATGCCCTCTACTGGCCGACCGCCGAGCTGATGTCGGGGCGGCTCATCAACGTCCATGAAGACAACCTGTTGCTCGATGAGCACCCGGAGTGGGGCGCTTCGCTCTACGACTCGCACTCCGACGGCAGCGGCATCTGCTACTCCTCCCGCCTCCGCCCGGTGCTGACGATGCACACCCATGCGTCGAGCGCGTTCGGGGCGCACGGCTCATCGCTGCGCGAGTTCTCGGCCGACACTCGGGTCGTTGCCTGGCTCGACGCCGAGGGCATCGGCTATGACATCCTCACCGACGACGATCTGGACCAGGAGGGGATCGAGCTGCTGCGCCCCTACAAGGCGATCATGACCTGCTCGCACCCCGAGTACTACTCGACCCGGATGTGGGACGCGATGCGGGCCTACACCG
>VGEJ01000291.1 GCA_016869335.1 Alphaproteobacteria bacterium
CAGGGCGACCCTGGCGCCTTCGGC
This sequence comes from Alphaproteobacteria bacterium, assembly GCA_016869335.1. GTDB lineage: Bacteria > Pseudomonadota > Alphaproteobacteria > VGEJ01 > VGEJ01 > VGEJ01. The sequence continues at coordinate 25 of VGEJ01000291.1, forward strand.
CGCGAACAGTTCGGCGATCCCGCGGCCGATGCCGCTCGCCGCCCCCGTGACCAAGGCAACCTTGCCGGCGAGCTGACCCGGGCCGCTCGCCCTCCTAGAGCGGGCCACGCGGGGCCTCAGTTGGGGAACAACCGCTCCAGCTCATCGAGCTGTGCCTCGCTCAAGCGCCGAACCGGCGCGCCGCGTAGTAGTAGATGGAGCTTCGCCGTCTCTTCGAGCTCTTCGATCGCGTGCACCGCCGCCTCGAGGGTCGAACCAGCCACCACCGGACCATGATTGGCGAGCAGCACCGCGTGGTGCCGGCTCGCCAACGCGCCCACCGCGTCCGCCAGGTCCCGATCGCCCGGACGGAAGTATGGTACCAGCGGCAGGCGACCAACGCGCATGACGTAGTACGCGGTGATCGGGGGCAGGACCTGGGCCGGGTCAGTATCCGCCAGGCATGAGACAGCGACGGCGTGGCTCGAGTGCAGGTGCACCACGGCTCCGCTCCGCGCTCGCTCGCGGTACATGGCGAGGTGGAGAAAGGACTCTTTGGTCGGCGGGTCGCCCGCCAGCGCAGCGCCGTTCGCATCGACGAGCGACAGCCGCGCCGGGTCGAGCGCGCCGAGCGCGGCGTTGGTAGGGGTCATCAGGAAACGGCCACCCTCGAGCCGCACGCTCAGGTTGCCGGAGCTACCGGGCGTCAGACCGCGGTCGTACAGCGAGCGACCAAAGCGGCAGATCGCCTCGCGCGCCGCGGCCTCGGCGCTCACGGCAGCATCCTCAGCGCCTTGGCAAAGAAGTCGGGCCCACCGAAGTTGCCGGACTTCAGCGCCAACGCCAGCGGCGGTTCGCCGATGCTCTCGGTCCACGGCACGCCGGGGTCGATCTCGGGTCCGATGCGCAGCCCGCGCACCCCGAGCGCGGCGAGCACCGCCCCTGCCGTCTCGCCGCCCGCAACGACCAAGCGGCGCACCCCCGCCCCGACCAGTTCCCTGGCGATCGCCGCGATGGCCCGCTCCACCAGTGCACCGGCCCGCTCACGGCCGAGCTCGGCCTGCACGCGCGCCACCTGTTCCGGCGGCGCGCTGGCATAGATCAGGAGCGGTCCACCCGCCAACCGCGGCCGCGCCCACGCGATGGCGGCGTCCACAATGTCGGGTCGCGCCGCCAGGACGAGGGGATCGATCATGAAAGCGGGAGTCTGCTCGCCCATGCGCCGGACCTGCTCGAGCGTCGCCGCGGAACAGCTTCCCGACAGCACCGCCGCCGCGCCGCGCGCCGTCGGCAGGGGCGTCGCCGCCTGCTCGCGCAGAAGCCGCCGCCGGCGGAAGTTCTCCGGCAGGCCCGTGGCCACTCCCGATCCGCCCGTGACGAGAGTGAGGTCGCGGCAGGCCTCGCCGATCGTCAGCAGATCGCCATCGTCGATCGCATCGACGACCGCGCAGTAGTGGCCGCCGTCGGCCTGGACGGCGAGTGCGGTGACCACCGCTTCGGCACCGCGGGCGACGACGGGACGCGGGACCAATCCCACTGCGCCCGCGCTCTGCGCCTGGAGCACCCGCACAAGGTTGGCATCGGTCATCGGCGTCAGTGGGTGATGGCGCATCGGCGACTCGGAGAGCAGCACCTCGCCGACGAAGAGGTAGCCGTTGTACACGGTGCGGCCGTTGGTCGGGAAAGCCGGACAGGCGATGGTCACGCCACCGCCGAGGTCGGCCATGAGCGCCTCCGCCACGGGACCGATGTTGCCCTGGGCGGTGGAGTCGAAGGTTGAGCAGTACTTGAAGAAGAACTGTCGCGACCCGGCCCGTTTGAGCCAACTGAGGGCCGCCCGCGAGCGGGCCACGGCCTCGGCCGGCGAACAGGTCCTGGTCTTGAGCGCCACGACCACAGCGTCGCTATCCGGAGGCCTCGCGGAGTCGGGCACGCCGATGAGCTGTACCGTCCGCATGCCCTGCTTGACCAGGGTATTGGCCAGATCCGTCGCCCCCGTCGAGTCGTCGGCGATGCAGCCAAGCAGCACGCTCATCCCTTGCCCCTGCCCCTCGCGCCGGCCGGCGCGGCATGCGTGTTCATCGGGTCACACTTGTATTATAGTGTCTTGGAGACTCTACGGGGGCGGGCACGTCGAGCGTTGAGCTGGCCGTGGGCGGCGCTCCGCGCGCGCCTGCGGCGATGGCCACCAGCGCGTGGTCTGACGCTGATCGACCTGTTCGCGGAACTGGCCGTCGATGTGGTGTAGGCCGTCGAGCGCCGCGCGCATTGGCATCGGTACGCGGCCAACGAGCAGGTGTTCGACCGCGACGATGGCGAGCGCGACGTTTATTTTGTTGTTTCGGGTGCTGTACGGATCGTCAACTTCTCGGGCAGCGGTCGCGAGATCGCCTATGCCCGCGTCCGTGCCGGCGGCTATTTCGGCGAGCTCGCGGCGCTCGATGGCAGCAATCGCTCGGCCGCCGTGGTCATCGCCGAAGAATCGGTGCTGGCCGGCATTCCGCCGGCAACCTTCCTCCAGCTCGTGCGCAACTACCCAGAGATCAGGCTGCGCGTGATGCGGCGGCTGGCAGGAATCGTGCGCGTCTGCGATGACCGCATCCTCGATCTGTCGACGCTGCGGGCGGAACGGCGGGTATGCGCGGAGCTGGTGCGTCTCGCGCGGCAGCAGACGCCAGACGGCCAGGCGTGGGTCATCCAGCAGATGCGCACCCAAAACGAAATCGCAAGCCGCGCCAGCACGACCCGTGAGACCTTCGGCCGGGTGCTCGGCCGGCTCGCCGGCAGCGGGGTCGTACAGCGCCGCTCCGATGGGCTCTACGTGCGCGATATCGCCCAGCTCCAATCTCTCGCCCGCGACAGCATGACGCAGTTCGAGGCTGAGTTTGCCCGCTGACGCCCGCGCTCGCACCCGTACTGCGGGTGAACTTCCCGAGCCATGGCGGTAGCGGCCGGCGGGCCGCCGCCCTGATGTTCGTGCACCTGGGACAGGGGTAGGACATGATCGAGGCGCTGGACCACGTCAACATCTCGACCGACGACCTCGAAAAATGTCGGCGCTTCTATTGCGACGTCCTCGGCCTCGAGGTTGGGCCGCGGCCGACCTCGGCGAGGGCCGGCTTTGGCAGGCCCGGGCTCTAGCTCTGTGTCAAAGGCAAGCCAGTGGTCCACGTCATCAAGAACGACACGACGCCCGGACAGAAAACCGGGTCCTTCGATCACTTCGCGTTTCAGGCGCACGCGTTCGACACCTTCGCCGCGCGCCTGCGGCGCTTTGGTATCCCCTTTCGCGAGAACGACGTGCCCGAGCTGGAGATGTACCAAGTGTTCCTCGAGGATCCCCACGGGATCAGGATCGAGGTGAACTTCGTCGGCATGGATCGCCCGCTCAGGATCCTGAGGGAAGAGGGCAAGCTCTCCGAGCAGGCCTAGACGCCGTAGAGGCGCCGCGCGCTCTCCACCGTCACCAGACCGTTGGCGATGTCGTCGGCGAGGGCCGCGCCCTCGCGCCGGCGCGGATCGCCGAACCCGCCGCCGCCCGGCAGCTCGAGCCGGATGCGGTCGTTCGGCGGCACCGTCTGGCGGCCCTTGGGTCGGATGGG
>VGEJ01000292.1 GCA_016869335.1 Alphaproteobacteria bacterium
CCGCCATACCCTGTCTCCCTATGTCATGAAACTCCGTGAGCCCGCGGCCCGCAGCATCCTCCCGTGGCCCGAACGGACGGTCGGTGCGTTGGTTTGGAAGCTAACAGACGCTTTTCCCGCGCACAAGGCGGCCGCGCGCCGCGCATCGCCGATCGAGCCTCTTGCCAACGGCGTCAATCAGGGCACTCTTCGGCGACCGTGACCGGGAGGAATCGATGAACCATCACGACAAGAGCGCCAAAGTCGACGGGCTGTTCGCGGCGTGGACCAAGCCCGGGCGACCGGGCGCGGTGATCGCCGTGATCCAGGACGGGACCGTGATCCATCGCGGCGCCTACGGCCTCGCCGACATCGAGCATGGCATTCCGCTCACCGCCGAGACGCGATTCCGCATCGCTTCTGTCACCAAGCAGTTCCTGGTCACCCTGGTCATGTTGCTGGCCGCGGAGGGCAAGATCGAGCTCGATGAGGAGCTGCGCACCTACGACCCCGACATTCCTGACCTGGGAGCTCGCGTCACCGTGCGCCACGCCCTCAGCATGAACAGCGGTATGCGCGATTTCCTCGACCTGATGGACTTCTCGGGCTGCGCGCTCGAGCGCCCAGCGACCGATGGCGACCTGCGCGAGCTGATGCTGGCGCAGCGCGGCCTCAACTTCGCCCCGGGCGACATGTTCATCTATACCAACACCGGCTACCGTCTGGTGCACGGCATCATCGAGCGGCGCACCGGCCGCGAGGTCGGCGAGTTGATGCGCGAGCGCATCTTCGATCCGCTGGGCATGAACGCCACGCGCCTGGTGGGCAACTGGCGCGATCTCGTCGATGGCCTGGCGACGCCGCACCTGACGCTGCCCGATGGCCGGTTCGTCCGGGCGAGTCTCGGAATCACCGTCTACGGCGAGGGCGGCCTGGTATCGACCCTCGAGGATCTCTTGAAGTGGGAGCGCAATCTCGCCGCGCCGCGGGTCGGCACGCCGGCGATGTTCGCGGCGATGGCGACGCCGGCGCCCTACAACAACGGTATGCCGGCGATGTACGGCATGGGCCTGGTGCGGCGCGACTACCGCGGCGTCATCGGCGTCGGGCATGGCGGCCTCCTCCCCGGCTTCCGAACCGATTTCACGCGCTATCCGGAGCACGGGCTCACGACGGTTATCATCACCAACGCCGACAGCCTCGACCCCCACGAGACGAGTCGCCGGGTCGCCGACATCTATCTCGCCGATAGGCTGGCTCCGGTGCCGCCGCAGCCGAGCGAGGCGGCGATGGCGCAGCACCTCGGGCGCTACCACGATCCCGACAGCGGCGAGCTCTTGGAGATCGTGTGGCAGGAAGGCGGACTCGCCGCCAAGGCCTATGGCAATGCCTTTCCCCTGATGCCACTCGGCGATGGCCGGTTCGGCTACATGCATCTCGTGTTCGACATGCACCTCCGCTTCCGCTCGGCTCCGGGCATCATCGATGCCGACATTTGCGGCACCGCCACGCGCTTCGTGCGCTACGACGACTGGCAGCCCGGCGCCGCCGAACTCGCGGCGTTCGCGGGCACCTACCACAGCGACGAATTGCGCGCCGACTTCATCGTCACGCCGCGTGACGATGGTCTCGGCCTGCGCATTCAGGGCGAGCTCGGCCGCCTCGATTTCCGGCTCGAACCGCGCCTTGACGCGACCTTCGAGGCAGTTCCGACCTCTGCGCGCGGGTGGTACCCGTTCCAGCCGACGCTGCGCTTCCGCCGAGGCCGGGCCGGGCGTGCCGCGGCGGTCGAAGCGCGCAGCGATCGCAGCAAGAAACTCCTCGCGCGCCGCCGCACGGCCCATTGAGGGTCACACCCGGTAGACCGCGACCAGAGCATTGGCTATCGTGGATGCCGTCGGGCGGTCGGAGGTGACGAGGGGAGCGCCATGTATCGCGTCAATCACAACATGAAGCACGTGGCCGAGGAGTTCATGCAGAAGCCGATCGGCCATCACAGCCCCGAGCTGCAGCGTGTGCTGATGGTGTTCCGGGGGGAGCCCCTGGAGGGCAAGTACGTGCTGGTCTGCACCAAGCCGTTCAAGGAATGGACGCTCGGGCAGCTCACCGGGGTTCGCGGCAAGCCCGTGAAGCTCCTCAAGGACAAGACCTTCACCTCGATCGAGGATGCCGAGCGCGAGGTCTTCCGCCTGCGGTGGAAGAAGTACACCGGGCATGAGCTGAACCTCTGACCGCTGGCGCCCTGGCGGATCATCCACGGCTCTGTTGACGAAGGCTGCGCCGCGAAGGACCAGGCGGCGCCGGGAGGATGCGGATGGCAAGCTATCTCAACATCACCGGCTATAGCGACAAGATCAGCGTCGCTCCGGGCGAGACCATCGCGTTCATGGTGAGCTGTGATGGCGTGAGGGAATACCGCGCCGACGTCGTTCGCGTCGTCCACGGCGATGAAAACCCGGCTGGCCCGGGCCTTCGGGAAGTGGTCATCCGTACCCCGGTCAACCGCACCTACAACGGCCGTCGGCAGGCGATCCACATGGGATCCTCGGTGCTCGTTCCGGCGCACCCGGTGCTCGACGGGCTCGACAGTTTCACCGTCCAGTGCATGGTGTGGCCGACGACCCCGAAGAAGGGCGAACAATGCCTGATCGCGCGCTGGAACGCGCGCACCAAGGCTGGGTTCCAACTCCTCATCGATGGGAGCGGCGCGGTCGCGCTTCGCATCGGCGACGGCAAGGGCAAGGCGCAGATCGTGTCCGCCGGGAAGCCATTGCTGCAGCGCGAATGGTGCCTGGTCGGAGCGAGCTACGACCCGGCGGCCAAGCGCATTACTGTCTATCAGGATCCGCAACGGACCTACGCGCGCGTCGATACAGGCGCGCGGGTGCGCGCGGCCGCCACGGTGCGTTGCGTCCCCGGCGCCGGCCCTCTGGTGTTTGCCGCCTACTGCGAGCGCCTGGTCGGCGAGCGGGCGATCACGGCCGGCCACTTCAACGGCAAGATCGACAGCCCGCGGCTGTCGAGCCGTGCGCTCAAACGGAGCGAAATGGAACAGCTTCTGCGGGCGCCGATCCCCTCGAAGCTCGTCGAGTCGCTCGTGGGCTGCTGGGACTTCGCACGCGAGATCCCCACCACGCGCGTGATCGATCTCTCCGCCCACGGTCTCCATGGCGAGATCGTCAACCTGCCGGCGCGCGCGATGACCGGCTACAACTGGACGGGCGCCGAGCCCAAATGGAGCAACGCGCCGGAGCAATACGGAGCGATCCACTTCCACGACGACGACATCTACGACGCGCAGTGGGACGCGGACTTCACGCTGACGATTCCGCGCGGGATGAAGAGCGGCTGCTATGCTGCCCGGCTGCGCGGCGGCGGGCACGAGGAGTACATTCCCTTCTACGTGCGCGCCCCGCTCGCCAAGCCGACGGCGAAGATCCTCTATTTGGCACCGACGGCGTCGTACATGGCCTATGCCAACCTGTCCTTCGCCATGACGGCGCAAGCGGCGGAAATGCTGACCGGCCGGCTCGTCATCGTGGCCGACTGGGAGCGGCACCTGAACGAGAACCCCGAGCTTGGCGCCTCGCTCTACGACTACCATTCCGATGGCAGCGGCATCTG
>VGEJ01000293.1 GCA_016869335.1 Alphaproteobacteria bacterium
AAATGGCCGACGCCAGACCGCAGAGTCCCGATGAGCCCCGGCTGGCGCATTACGTTGCGCCGGAACGGTTCGATCCCTACGTCGTCGAATCGCTGACCGCCGAGCAGCAGCGCTTCTACCAGGCCTCTCAATGGCGGATGATGTGGTGGCGGTTCCGCCGCCACCGCGTCGCCGTGATCTCCGGCGCGATCCTTCTGGCCGCGTATCTCTCCATTCTTCTGTCCGAGTTTTTGGCGCCCTACAACCTGCAGACGCGCAACTCCGATTTCATCTACGCCCCGCCACAGGCGATTCACCTCTTCCACGAGGGCCGCTTCGTGGGCCCGTTCGTCTATGGCCTGGAATATCGGCTCAACATGGAGAATCTGCGGCGCGAGTATCGCGACAACACCAGCGTCATCCAGCCGCTCCGCTTCTTCTGCCGGGGCGATGAGTTTCACTACTGGGGTCTGATCCCGGGCCGGTTCCATTTCGCCTGTCCGGCGGAGGGCGGCACGTTGTTTCTGTTCGGCACTGACCGCCTCGGGCGCGACGTGCTCTCGCGCATCGTCTACGGCACGCGCATTTCGCTGACCGTCGGGCTGGTCGGGATCACGATCAGCTTCGTCCTCGGCATGGTCATCGGCGGGCTCGCCGGCTACTACGGCGGCTGGGTCGACAACTGGACCCAGCGCCTGATCGAGGTCATCCGCTCCTTCCCCGAGCTCCCGCTTTGGATGGCGCTTTCGGCGGCGCTGCCGGTCGAGTGGAGCCCGATCTTCATCTATTTCGGCATCACGATCATCCTCGGGCTGCTCGATTGGACGGGGCTCGCGCGCGCGGTGCGCTCGAAGCTTCTCGCCGTGCGCGAGGAGGAGTTCGTCGTCGCCGCCGTCCTGATGGGGGCGAGCCCGCAGCGGGTCATCTGGCGTCACATGTTGCCGTCCTTCATGAGCCATCTGATCGCCTCGGCCACCCTTTCGGTGCCGAACATGATCCTGGGCGAGACGGCGCTGTCGTTCCTGGGGCTGGGCTTGCGGCCGCCGATCACGAGCTGGGGGGTGCTCCTGACGGAGGCGCAGAACATCAATGCCGTTGCGCTCTATCCCTGGCTCCTGATCCCGGTCGTTCCGGTGATCGTCGTGGTGCTCGCGTTCAATTTCCTGGGCGATGGTCTGAGGGACGCGGCCGACCCGTATAGCCGGACGAGCTGAGCGACGCGACCGGCTCGCCGCGCTTGATCATCCACAGGCTGGCGTCGAGCGCGCCGGCGGCGCGCGGAAGGCGCGCGACGATGCTGTGCTCCAGGATCGCCGCGAGGCGCCGCGAGACATGGCGGCTCGCGAATACCGGATCGGCGGCGCCGGCACCGAGCAGCGCGGCCACGGCCGACTGCTCGTTATAGCCGCGCCAGTGCCAATCGGGCGGGTAGTCCTCGGGCAGAAACACGTCATGGACGTGGACCAGGATGCCATTCGGCAGTACCGGCCAAAGACAGTTGAGCACGAAATCGACGTCGGTGCCGGGCATCAGGACGTGCGAGGAATCGACGAACAGGATGTCCTCGGCCGTGAGCGCCGCGAACACGTCGAGCGGCGCGGTCTGCGCGGTCGCGCGGATCAGGCCGACCACGCCCTCGTCGAGCCGGGCGCGCGGCGCCGGATCGATGGCGGTGATCGTGCAATCGAGCGCGCCGTCAGCCACCGCGCGCGCGAGGAAGCGGGTCGAATGGCCCGAGCCGATCTCGACGATCCGGCGCGGGCGGCGCGAGCGGACGATGGCATAGGCGGCGCACGCATCGAGGGTCGGGAACCAGCTCTGGTCCCAGCGCGGCGCCGGCGGCGGATCGCCGCCGATTGCGAGCAGCGTGCCTGCGTGCGCTTCGATCGCATCGAGCACCGCGACGAACGTGCGGCGATGCTGATCGAAGAGGGACAGCAGGGCGGGGTAGGCGAGGGCGCCTTCGCCCGCGCGCGCGCTGATTCCGGCATACCGGTACGGGATGAAATAGCCCTTCCGCGCCAGACCCGTCACCGTCGCGAGCCCCATCGCGAGCCGGCGCAGCCTGGCGCGCCCTCTAGCCACGCGGGCGCCGCGGACCGCTCGGCCGCAACCGGCGGCCGGCCGGCCGGATCATGGCGAGAGCCGCATGCCTTCGCGGGCGATGACTGCGCCGCGCTGGGCGCGCTTGAGCTTCACCGCCATGCGGTCGAGCTCGGCATCGGTGCGATCCGGCGCATGATGGAACAGCACTAGCTTCTTCGCGCGCGCCTGGCGGCAGACCCGCACGCCTTCCTGCCAGGTCGAATGCCCCCAACCGACGTAGCGCTCGAACTCCTCGTCCAGATAGGTCGCATCGTAGATCACGATGTCGGCGCCGGAGACGAGCTCGAGGACCGCCTGGTCCGGGGCGCCGGGCCGGTGCTCGGTGTCGGTGACATAGCAGATCGACTTGCCGCGAAACTCCACCCGGTAGCCGGTGCAGCCGCCCGGGTGGTTGAGGGCCGCGGTGCGGATGGTGACGCCGCGGGCGGGCGTGAGCGTCGTGCCGGCCTGGAAGTCGTGATAGGTCATCTTCGCCTTGAAGATGTCGAGCGGCACGGGAAACAGCGGCGTCGTCATCAGGCTGCGCAGCACCGATTCGATGCGATGGCCGGGGAGGAGGTTCCCGGCCCAGACGCGCGCGCGCACATCTTCGCGAAAGAACAGCGAACAGAACGGCAGTCCCGTGATGTGGTCGAGATGAGTGTGGGAGAAGAACAGATCGACCTCGCGCACGCCTTCGAGCGCAAGATTTTCGCCAAGGGCACGGAGCCCCGTACCGGCATCGAAGACGATGACGCGCTCGCCGCAGCGGATCTCCACGGTCGGCGTGTTGCCGCCGAATTTCTGGGTCTTGCGGCCCGGGCTGGGAATTGAGCCGCGCACACCCCAGAACCTGACGTAGAACGGGGGTGGTTTGCTCACGCCGCGTCGCCCGTTGGCCGCGGCGCAAGGAGCGGAGGCGAGAGCGGTGGACGCGCCGCGAAGATCACTTCACGGAACAAGCCGATACCCACCCGGCTCGGTCACCAGAATCTCTGCATTGCCGGGGTCGCGCTCGATCTTCTGGCGGAGGCGGTAGATGTGGGTTTCCAGCGTGTGGGTGGTCACCGTCGGGTTGAAGCCCCAGACCTCGTTCAGGAGAAGCTCACGCGCGACGCTCTTTTCGCCGGCGCGGTAGAGATACTTGAGGATCGCGGTCTCCTTCTCGGTCAGCCGGATCTTCTTCTTGCTCACGGGATCGACGAGGGCCTTGGCGGCCGGCCGGAAGCTGTAATGGCCGATCGAGAACACCGCGTCCTCGCTGCGCTCGTGCAGGCGGAGCTGGGCGCGGATGCGGGCGAGGAAGACGCCGAGCTTGAACGGCTTGGTCACGTAGTCATCGGCGCCCGAATCGAGGCCCAGGATGGTGTCGGCCTCGCTGTCGGCGCCGGTCAGCATGATGATCGGGGTCTTGATGCCGGCGCGCCGGATCAGCCGGCAGAGCTCGCGCCCGTCCATGTCCGGGAGACCGACGTCGAGGATGATCAGATCATAATGCTCGGCCTTGGCAAGCTGCAGCCCCTTGGTCGCC
>VGEJ01000294.1 GCA_016869335.1 Alphaproteobacteria bacterium
CGCTGCATCGTGCCCATCGACCGCATCGACCTGCCAGCCGCTGGCCGCGAAGCGGGCGCAAACGTCCTCGTCGGTCGTCAATGATGTCGGCCCGTCGATCGACACACGGTTGTCGTCGAACAGCACGACCAGCTTGTTGAGCCGGAGATGTCCGGCGAGCGAGATCGCCTCCTGGCTGATGCCCTCCATGAGGCAGCCATCGCCGGCAACGACGTAGGTGCGATGACTGCACAGCGCCTCGCCGAAACGGGCGGCGAGGTGGCGCTCGGCGAGCGCCATGCCGACGGCGTTCGCCAGGCCCTGGCCGAGCGGTCCGGTCGTCGTCTCGATGCCGCGCGCGAGGCCGAACTCGGGATGGCCGGCGGTGCGCCCGCCGAGCTGGCGGAAACGCTTGATTTCCGCGACCGGCATGTCGGCGTAACCGGTAAGGTAGAGCAGGCTGTAGAGGAGCATCGAGCCGTGCCCGGCGGAGAGCACGAAGCGATCGCGGTCGGGCCACGCGGGCTCGTGCGGATCGAAGACGAGAAAGCGGCTGAACAGGACGGTCGTGACGTCGGCCATGCCCATCGGCAGGCCGGGGTGGCCGGAGTTCGCCGCCTCGACGGCGTCCATGCTGAGCGCGCGGATCGCGTTGGCCATCTCCGCGTGGCTCGCGGAGGGCATGGAGGCAGGCTCGGTAGGGGTCATGCGGCGGCGGTGGCGCGGGGTTGCGCGCACCATGACGGCCCGCTCGCCCGTCGTCAACCGCCTTTGCCGGCGCGGCCTTGTCGCCCCCGACCGAGCGGCGTAACGTGATCCGAGCGGAGGCGTGGCATCGAAACGATCGTGAGCGGCAGCGAGGACACACGGCTTGAGGCGATTGAGCAAGCGCGCACCCGGCTGCGTCGAGCCGGCGAGCGCCTGACCGCGGCGCTCACCCGTCTTGAGGGGCGAAGCGGCCTCGCCAGCGTGCTCGGCGGCGAGAACGCGGCGCTTCGCGCCGAGAACGCCCGGCTCGCCGAGAGCCTCGCCGCGGTGCGTCGCGAGTACGAGGCGCTGACCAAGGTGACGGAGACGGTGTCGGCACGCCTCGACGGTACGATCACACGGCTCAAGGGCGCGGTGGATGGCTAGCATGCCGGTCGTCGATATCAAGGTGAACGGCCGCACCTACCAGTTGTCGTGCAACGCCGGTGAAGAAGCGCATCTGGCGAACTTGGCCGAATACTTCGACCGCCGCGTGGGTGAGCTCGCCACCAACTCGGGCAAGCAGGTGGGCGAGGTGCGGCTCATGCTCATGGCCGGGCTGATGGTCGCCGACGATCTCTCCACCCTGCTCGACCGCGTCGAGCGCCTGGAGGCCGAGGCCCAGCGCCAAGCTGCCACCAGCCGGGCCGTGGACGCCCTCCTCGGGGAGGTCGAGGGTCTGGCAACCCGCGTCGAAGCCCTTGCCGACCTCCTCGAGAGCACCTAGGTTAGCCCAGGATGGGCACTGCCCGATGCGTCAGGTGGGACATTCACCTGGCTCAACGCATTCCTTAGGGGGCTGTCACTACCGGGGCCCTGGTCCTGGCATATGGTCCCCACCTGTTAGCGCAGGCCATAGGGAATCGTTTTCGCCCGACGGTCACGGCGGTCCCGTCCGCTCATCCCGCATACCGTGATGTCGGATTCGATTGCTGCCAAGCGGGCGCTGCGCGCATCTGCGCTCGCCGCGCGCGCCGCCTGCAGTGCAGGCGATGCCGCTGAGCGCGCCGCCGGCCTTGCGCTGGCGCGCATCGAGTTTTCGTCTGGCGCGGTGGTCGGCGGGTATTGGCCGATGCGCGGCGAACTCGATCCGCGACCCCTGCTCGGCCGCCTGATCGAGCGCGGGCTGTGCGCCAGTCTATGCGTGATCGTCGGCCGCGGCCGGCCGCTCGCGTTCCGGGCTTGGCAACCCGGTGATCCGCTCGCGCCCGGCCCGTTTGGCACCTCGGTGCCACTACCGGCTGCGCCGCTCCTCACGCCTGACGTCGTGCTCACCCCGCTTCTGGCGTTCGACGACGCCGGCTACCGACTCGGCTACGGTGGCGGCTATTACGACCGCACGCTAGCGGCACTCAAGGCGGCGCGGGCCGTGGTCGCGATCGGGCTCGCCTTCGAGGCGCAGCGCGTCGCCCTGCTGCCGCACTCGGCGTGGGACGTGCCGCTCGACTGGATCGTCACCGAGGCGAGGGTGAGGCGACCGACATGAGGCTCCTCTTTTTCGGCGATGTCATGGGCCGGTCGGGCCGCGAGGCCATCTGCACCCGGGTTCCCGAGGTGCGGAAGGCACTGGCAGCCGATTTCGTGGTCGTCAACGGCGAGAACGCCGCCGGCGGGTTCGGCATCACGCCGCCGATCTGTCGCGATTTCTATGCGGCGGGGGTCGACGTCATCACGCTCGGCAACCACGCCTGGGATCAGCGCGAGATCATCGGTTACATCGACTCCGAACCGCGGCTGCTGCGCCCGCGCAACTTCCCGCCCGGCACGCCCGGGCGCGGCGCCGGCGTCTTCACCACCGCGACGGGCCGCCGGGTGGCGGTGATCCAGGTCATGGGGCGGCTGTTCATGGACCCGCTGGACGACCCGTTCGCTGCCCTGACCGGGGAGCTCGACCGCCTGCGGCTCGGTGCCGCGGCCGACGCCACCATCGTCGATCTGCACTGCGAGGCGACCAGCGAGAGCATGGCGCTCGGTCACACCGCCGATGGCCGCGCCTCGTTGGCGGTGGGCTCGCACAGCCACGTTCCCACCGCCGACGCGCAAATCTTCGCCGGCGGCACGGCGTACCAGACCGATGCCGGCATGTGCGGCGACTACGACTCGGTGATCGGGATGGACAAGGCGATACCGCTCGCGCGCTTTACCCGCAAGCTGCCGACCGAGCGCATGACGCCGGCGACCGGCGCGGCGACGCTGTGCGGGGTGTTCGTCGAGACCGATGACCGCACCGGTCTGGCGCTGCGCATCGCGCCGATCCGCCTTGGCGGCCGGCTACAGCCTGCATGGCCTTTGTCCGAGGCGCCCTAGGCGGAGCCGCCGCACCCCGATCGGGCGAAGTCATCCACCGGGGCCGTCGAACCGCAGTTTGAGGCGCACCTGGGCCTCGGGATCGAGGAACGACCACAGCGCATCGAGGTTCGGCTTGACCCACGCAACCCCGGCCAGGAACGCGCGGCCATAGTATTCGTAGGCGAGCTCGTAGTCGGTCGGAGCGCCCCAGCCCCGCGCGTGGGCGAAGCCGAGCAGTTCGAGCGCCACCGGGTCATGGTCCTGATTTGCGCGTCGTTCGATGAACGCAAGCTCCTGGCCGTTCGGCGGCCGCCCCTCAATCCCGTCCAAGAGCGCGGCCCACGCCGCGTCCGGGACCGCCTTGGGTGGTGCCGGCGGCGGCCCGTGGGGTCCTTCCGGCTCCGGGACCGGTGCCGGCGCCGCGGCGTCCTCGCGCGGCGCCTCGGGCCCCGATGCCGGCGCGATGTCGCCGAGAGCGCTCTCCGAGTCCCAGGATGGCTCCAAGAGGTCGAGCGGCGGCTCGATGGCGGGGCCGGCGGCGCTCGCCGCCTCGAGCGTGGCGAGGGCGAGCGCGAGGCC
>VGEJ01000295.1 GCA_016869335.1 Alphaproteobacteria bacterium
ATGGCAGGACCAGTGTCGGCGGTGAGCCGCTTCCCACGGGAAGAAGCAATGCCGGTGCGCGTGCCTGTTGCTGCGATGGGTCACCGTTGACCTGCCTTGCGATGCATGCGTTGGCCAGACCCGGCAGGGCGCGTGCACCCAGTTCGATGGCATTGGCGTCTCTCTGAATGACCCAGCGGACCTCTGCCAGTATGAAACGACGCGCGCCTTGCGGTCGCAGGGACAGCAACTGACCGACCGTAACCCTGGCACCGGTTTCCAGGCGCTGCAGACGGAACCCGCTGGCGCTTTCGTCCAAGGGGCGCCAGCGCTCGAGACCGGCTACCGAAGCCGCGGCGCCCGCGGGGTTCGAATGCCGGAATACATGAACCTGCTCCGCGTGCAATCGGGAGTACTGCCATGGCTTTCTGCCCTCTGAAAACGGCTACCCGGAGATGGTGAGATGCACCGCTGCAATGCCGACGGCGACTTCGATCTCCGCAGCAGCCTGGGTGCGCAGCGTGCCCCGGCGCGGGAACTGTCTGGTGGCGGGCATTTCGCACCAATGCCGCAGCAGGTACTTGAGCAGGTCCAGGGATGCGGGAGGTGCGATGTGCTTGCCCAGGCCCAGCGACGCCGGAACGATGCCAAGCGTCACTTGCCGGATGCGCTTTCGCAGGGTGTGGGCGAGCGTGGAGGTATCCAGGAAGCGGAGCGCAGTGCCGGATTCCTCCCCGGCGCGCCAATGTGCGCCGCTGCCTCCGGCGAGATCGACATGCCACTGCGCCGGTGCGGTCGGAAATCGTGCAATGCCGACCTTGTTTGACCAGCGGGAGCTCCATCGCCACAACCACTGCATCTCCCGAAAAGTGAGTCCCTGCGGGGCGGCCAGCGACACAAGCAGCGCGCGCACATAGTCGGATGCAGTCGACGTCCGCAAGGCGTGCTGAACCTTCTGGATGCCTATCCGGGGGCGTCCGGGGCCGACGTGGCGCGGATCGCGCAGCTCACGCCGCAGACGGTCAATCTCGTCGTACGCAAACTCGAGCGCGACGCGCTGATCGCCCGGCGCAGTGACGCGACCCACGGCCGGGTACTGTCGATGCAGCTCACCGCACTCGGCCGTCGGCGCCTCGGCCAGTCCAAACGCTTGGCCGACGCGGTCGAGCGACGCCTGCTCGCGATGCTCGATGTCGAGACCGAATCGAAGGTGCGTCGCTGGTTGAGCGAGATCGCGGTCGAGCTTGCGCCCTCAGGCGCGTGACCAGCTCGCAGGCTGGGGCGAGGGTGCGAAGAACTACCCGCAAGGCGGCATGAGATAGCCCAAACGGCGCGAAAGTTCGGCTGCTTCAGTAATCAAAGCCGACGGCATCGGATCGGACCAGCCGACCTTGATCGACGATGCCGGGGCGATGGCGGTCAAGCCGAGGACCAATCGACCCGAGCGGTCGAACACCGGCGCTGAGAACCCCGCGATTTCGATGTCCTGCCCCTGCACCGCGCGGTGCACGAACAGGCGCGCCAATCCGCGCTCGCGAACTTCGGCGAGCTTGCGCTCCACCGATTCGGTCGAGCTTTCCGCGCGGCCGCTGGCTAAGCCGGCCTCGAGTTCTTCGTCCAGCATCGCGCGGGTCGCCGCGCGCGGCAAGTAGGCGAGAAAGACCAGTCCGGTCGCGCTGTGAGCGAGCGACAGGACACGCCCGGGTTCGAGCCCATCCCACACGCGGCCGGCCGGGTGCTCGTAGCGAACCGTCGTCGGCCCGTGATTGCCCCAGACACTCAAGCCGGTGGAGGCTTTGATTCGCGAGGAGATGTCGGCCAATGCGGCATTGCCGAGCCTGAGCGCTTCGGTGAGCGAGTCATCGGAGGAGGCGTCGCTGGAGCCGACTTCGTGCGGGAAGGCGAGCATATAGCGGCCGCCGGCGAAAGCGAGCGGACGATGCACGCCGCGCTGAAGGTTTTCTACTTCGCCGATGAAGATCGAGTGATCGCCACCGGGATAGGCCGCAGTTCTTCGACACTCGAGATACGCCGCGACGCCGCGTATCACCGGTAACCCGTCGATCCCGGAAAAACACGCCACGCCTTCGAACTTGTCGGCCATGTCGCTTGCAAACCGCTGGGAGAGCCCGCGCTGGTCCTCCGACAGGATATTGACTACGAAACGCCGACAGCTCGAGAACGCTGCGTAACTGCGTGCTTTCAGCGCCTGGCTCCACAGTACCAGCGGCGGCTCGAGCGAGACCGAGCTGAACGAGTTCGCGGTGCAGCCATGCGCGCGCCCCGACTCATCGACGGTAGTCATCACCGTTACGCCAGTGACGAACGTCCCGAGTACGTCGCGCAGGGTTCGCTTATCGATCGTCACTTGACGGCTTCGGCGTGCCGGACGCGCCGCAGCCGCCCGGCAGCGGATAGCCGATAGCGGCGGCAACGCGTCGTCATTCTTTGGGCTGGATGCCGGCGGCTTTAGCCGCCATGGCATAGCGCACCGCCTGGTCGTCGATGAATCGCGCGAATTCCGCGGGCGACGTATTGCCGGCTTCGGTGCCGATCCTGGCGAACCATTGCTGCATTTCAGGGGTTGCCAAAGCGGCGCGGGTCTCGCGGTTCAGGCGGTTGACGATCTCGCCCGGTGTTCCGGCTGGAACCAGCAGTCCGGCCCAGAACGTCGCATCGAACCCGGGATACCCGCCCTCTGCGATCGTCGGGATGTCGGGCCTTGCGGCTGCCCGCCTGCCTGCGGTGACTGCGACGGCCCGGACCTTGCCGCCGTCGATATGCCCGCCCGCCGTTGTGAGCGCGTCCACCGTCATGTGCACGTCGCCGGCGATCACCGCTTGCATTGCCGGGCCGGTGCCGCGATAGGGAATGTTGAGAATATCGAGTCCGGCCACGGATTTGAACAACTCCATGGTCATATGGCTGATCGTGCCATGTCCGACCGAGGCATAGGAGAGCTTGCCGGGGATAGTCTTTGCGTGCGACACCAGTTCGGCGACGTTTTTCGCGGGCACGCTCGGCGACACGACCAATACGAGCGTACCGCGTTCGACGAGCGCAACCGGCAGTAGATCGCGCTTGCGGTTGTACGGCAGATCCCTCTGGATCGACTCGCCGATGGCGAGGAACGGCGTTCCCATCAGCAAGGTGTATCCATCGGGCTGTGAGCGGGCGACAAACTCGATGCCGATGCTTGCTCCAGCACCGGTCCGATTCTCGATCACCACCGGCTGGCCCAGGCGCTCCTGCAAGGCGGCGCCGATTCTGCGAGCGGTGACGTCGGTCGGGCCGCCCGCGGCCAGGGGGACGACGATCCGCACCGGACGCGTCGGATAGTCCTGTGCGCTCGCCGGCGATCCGGCGGCAAGGCTCAACATCGCGACGACCAATGCGGACGCCCATACCGGACGGCTCTTTCCAGCGCAAGACAATTTCATCGTGTATCCCTCCTGGAGGTGACTATAACGGTTTGACTTCTTCTAATACCTAGCAGTTTGTTGAAATTCTCTGATTCGGAGCACTTTTGCTGTCGTCATATGTCGGTATGTACATGAGTGTGCTTCGAATGGATTGATGACGATGCGCGGCGCCGATGTTATACAGGATAC
>VGEJ01000296.1 GCA_016869335.1 Alphaproteobacteria bacterium
GCACGGACCGCGCCGCCCCTGTTGAGCGCCCGCGCGGCAACGGCGGCGCCCGGCGCCCACGCAAAGTCGAGGAGGACACCGGCCGGTGGGGCGAGAACAACCCGGTTCCGGCTTTTCTGCTACGCTCCAGCGGCCTCGGCAGGCGCGGGAAGAGCTGAGCATGCAGACGATCTTCGTCTTGGTGAAGTGTGAACTCGGCAAGGCCTACGCGGTCGCCGATTCAGCGATTCAGTCTGTCGAGCAGGTATCCGAGGTGTACTCGATCTCCGGCCAGTACGATCTGCTGATGAAATGCTATCTGGCGGACGCAGCCGACATCGGCCACTTCGTCACCGGCTCGATCCAGACGCTGCCCGGCATCAAGGACACCTTCACCATGATCACGTTCAAGGCGTTCGCCTGAGCGCACGGATGGCCGCCCGGGCGAGGCTTCGCGCCACGCCAGGGCGATGCCCCGCGTCAGCCCGGAATCGAGCCGATGTAGTCGCGCTTGCCCAGCGGAACGCCCGCGTGCCGCAGGATGTCGTAGGCGGTCGTCACGTGGAAATAGAAATTGGGCAGCGCGAAGTGCAGCAGATAGGTGCCGCCCGGGAAGGTCAGCGTCCGCGCCGGGAGCTTGACCTCGACCGTCCGGTCGGCGCTCAGCTTCGCGGGCGGCACGCTCGCGATGAAGTCGAGGGTCCGGGCGATACGTCGCTTGAGGTCATCGAACGTTGCCTCGTCGTCGGCGAAGCTCGGCGGGTCCATGCCGGCAAGGCGCGCGACGGCGCCCTTGGCATGATCGGTCGCAACCTGGACCTGGCGTACGAGGGGGAACATGTCCGGGTAGAGGCGCATGTGCAGCAGAGTGGACGGATCGATCTTGTTCGCCGCACAGTGCGCCGCCGCCTTGTCGAGGATACCGCTCAGGCTGGACAGCATTTGCGTAAACGTCGGTGCGGCGATCTGGTGTTCCGAGATGGTCATTGTGGCTCTCTGTGGCTCTCGATCGCGGGTCAGTGAGCCGCCACGCTAGCATACTCAGCGGAATCGCGGCGCGCGGTCAGGAGCCGATCGGACCGCCGTCATCCTTGGTGATCATCACGACCGCGGGGCGGGGCGGCAGATCGGGCGCGAAATCGGGCCAGCGCGTCGCCGGATCATCGAAGCTCGAGGCGCGCTCGAAACCCGGGTACTTCTCGGCGCCATCGACCGCGGGGTGCTGCACTGAGGCGAACAGCGCCCGATCGTCGGGCGCGAAACACGGCCCGCACACCTCCGCGCCCACCGGCGCGCGGAAGAACATGCGGCCGGTACCGCGGCGCGGGCCCTCGGTTTCCAGCCGCCACACGCCATCCGCTGTGCCCGATTTCGGCCATTTGTCGCCCTGGTCGGTGGCGATCCACAGGCCGCCGCCATGGTCGATGGCGCAGTGGTCGGGCGAGGCGAACCAGCCGTCTTCCGTCGTGTCCGCGCTCCACGCGGCGCCGACCTCGGGAGCGGCCGGGTCACCGCAGCGCACGAGAATCTCCCATCTGAACGTGGCCAAGGCGTGATCGCCGCCCGCGGGGCGCAATTCGATAATGTGGCCGAAGGTGTTTCCGGCGCGCGGGTTGGCGGCATCCACCTGCTCGGGCTTGCGCGCGGTGTTGTTGGTAAGGATGAGATTCACCGTGCCGCTGACCGGATTGGCCTCGACGTCTTCCCGGCGGTCCATCGGCGTCGCGCCGAGGAGCGCGGCGGCGCGGCGCGTCTCGATGACGACGTCGGCCTGGCTGTGAAAGCCGTTGTCGGGGGTCAACGGCCCCGTGCCGAAAACCAGCGGCAGCCAGCTCAGCGTGCCATCGGCATCGAACCGAGCGACCGCGAGCGTGCCGCGGTCGAGCAGGTCCCGGTTAGCGGCGCGGTCGACGGCGTCGTGGCGCCCCTCGGTCACGAACCGATACACGTGCTGAAAGCGTTCATCATCACCCGAGTACAGGACGACCCGGCCATCGCCGTTGACCACGGCGGCCGCGCCTTCGTGTTTGAAGCGGCCGAGCGCCGAGCGCTTGACCGGTGTCGCGGCTGGGTCGAGCGGGTCGATCTCGACGATCCAGCCGAAACGATTGGGCTCGTTCGGCACCTTCGTTATGTCGAACCGCGAATGGAGCCTTCCCCACGCGTACTCGCCACCCGGCAGTCCGAGACACTTGAAGTTCTCCTCCTCTGCGTGGCCCTCCGCCGCGCCGAGGAAGTAGTCGTCGAAGTTCTCCTCGGCGGACAGGTAGGTGCCCCACGGCGTGATGCCGCCGGCGCAGTTGCCGATCATGCCGATCACCCGCGTCCCGCTCGCATCGGCGTCCGTCCGCAGGCGCGCGTGCCCGGCGGCCGGCCCCGACAACGCCATCTCGGTGTCGAGCGCCGTGATGCGGCGGTTGCGGGCGCTGTCCGGCACTACCGACCAGTGGCCACCGGTCCGGGCAACCTCGATGATCGATGCCCCGTGCGCGGCCATCTCGATCTCCACCATCTCCTTGGTCAGGCCGGCAAGCGGGTCGGATTCCGGTGGCAGACCGAGGCCGGGGAACATCATCGCCGGGATCGTGTACTCGTGGTTGACGCACAGGAGCCCGTGCTCGGGCGCCGCGCCGCCTGACGGCAACGGCACGAAGCCGATGAAATCGTTGTTGTAGCCGAACTGCCGCGCCTGGTTCGCGGCGCTCTGCCACCGCGGATCGAAGGCAGGGGCCCCGGGGAGCACGGGATCGCCCCACCGGATCAGCACGTCGGCGCGGTATCCCGGCGCGACGTGGTGGGTCTCATCGACGCCGTGCGCGATCTCTGCGAAGGCGGGTTGCGCCGCCCCCGCGCCCGCTCGAGCCGCACCGAGCAGCGTAGCCGGACCACCGACCCCCGCGATCAGCGCGGCGCCGGCCGCGCCCCGCAGGAGCGTGCGACGGGCGCAGCGAACGGCGATGATGTCAGCGAGGGTCGCAACCGGGGCGCGCCCGATGCTGCGCAAATCGTTCCTGGCCATCGGCAAGTCCTCCTGATGTGAGCCTCAGGTGACTCATACGGGCCGGGATCGGACGGGATGACGACAGCCGGGCGCGGCGTTCACCCCACCAACTGGTTTCGCGTCTCCCGTGGCAGGCTCACGACGATACCATCGAGCGCCGCGCTCATGATGATCTGGCAGCCGAGCCGCGATGTCGCGGTCAGGCCGAAGGCGAGGTCGAGCATGTCGTCTTCCTCTTCGCACGGCGGCGGCAGCGCATCGTAGGTCCGTCGTTCGAGAATGACGTGGCACGTCGAGCACGCCATCGAGCCCTCGCACGCACCCTCGATGTCGATGCCGTGAAGATGGGCGATTTCCATCAGCGACAAGCCGAGGGGGGCATCGACCGTACTGCGCGATCCATCCTTGTTGACGAACGTGACCTTCGCCATAGCCGTGTCAAGCCCCTGCGAGCCCTTCAGCGGCTCTTATAGGTGATCCGGTCCGCGAAGCCAAACCGCCGGTCCCGGCGGCTCCGTCCCCACGGAACCAGCGCGCGCACAGGTGGCGCCACGCCGTTACGAAGGCATCGATCTCCATCGCCGTCGTGGCCCAGCCGAAGCTCACC
>VGEJ01000297.1 GCA_016869335.1 Alphaproteobacteria bacterium
GCACCACGTGCGCGGCCTTGCAGTGGCGATCGAAGTCTTTCTTCGTGACGTAGACCTCGTAGAGCATGAATCGGCTCGGGTCCTTCTCGTCGGTGCTCACCTCGAAGCTGACGCAGCCGCGCTCCTTGGTGACGCAGTTGTTGGCGTGCTTGCGGACGCGCTCGTTGAACTCCTCGAGGTGCTTCTTTTTGACGCGGAAGGTCGCTGCGCACACGAACGGCATTTTCTCCCCCTTCTATGTTGGATCTCGGCGCTCAGAATGCGACCTGATCGCCGCCCTTGAGCGCCAAGAGCTTGCGGGCCTCCGCCGGTGTCGCGACCTCGAGCGAGAGCTCATCGAGGATGCGGCGGATGCGCTTTACCTGATCGGCGTTGCTCGTGGCCAGCGTGCCCTTGCCGAGATAGAGGCTGTCTTCGAGGCCTACCCGGACGTTGCCGCCCATGATCGCGGCGGTCGTGACGAAGCGCATCTGGTGCCGTCCGGCGGCCAGCACCGACCACTGGTAGTCATCGCCGAAGAGCTTGTCGGCGGTCCGGCGCATGTGCACCAGGTGATCGATCTCGGCGCCGATGCCGCCGAGGATGCCGAAGATCGTCTGCACGAACAGCGGCGGCCGATAGAGCTTGCGCTCGACGAAGTTGGCCAGGGTGTAGAGGTGGCCGACGTCATAGCACTCGAACTCGAAGCGCGTACCGCAGCCTTCGCCCAGCTCCTTCATGATGTATTCGATATCCTTGAAGGTGTTGCGGAAGATGAAGTCCCGAGTCATCTCAAGGAATTTCTTCTCCCAGTCGTGCTTCCACGTCGGATACTTGTCGATCATATGGAAGAGACCAAAGTTCATCGAACCCATGTTGAGCGAGGTCATCTCGGGCTTCGCCTGCAGCGCCGCTGCCAAGCGTTCCTGCAGCGACATGCCGGCGCCGCCACCGGTCGTGATGTTGATGACCGCGTCCGTCTGCTGCTTGATGCGCGGCAGAAACTGCATGAACACCTTGGGATCGGGCGTTGGCCGGCCGTCCCTGGGATCGCGCGCGTGAAGGTGAATGATCGATGCACCGGCCTCCCATGCGGCGACCGAGTCCTTAGCGATCTCGTCGGGCGTGATCGGGATGTGCGGCGACATGGTCGGGGTGTGCACCGAGCCCGTGACCGCGCATGTGATGATGACCTTGCTCGCTGCCTGCGCCATGTCTCGCCTCCGGCCTGGCTAGGGAAGACTACAGCACGTTCCCGCCGCCCTGCCAACGGGCAGCGGCCCCATCAGTGGCTTGGCGCCGCCCTCTGGCCGGCCCGGCGCGCGAACCGCCGGCCGCAATAGGGACAGTCCACCCGGCCAACGCGATCAAGGTGCAGGAACACCAGCGGATGGCCGAGCGGCCCGCCGCCGCCATCGCAGCTCGCCGTCTCGCCATCGATCGCGATGATCTCCGTCGGCTCCATGCGGGCCCCGCTGACCAACAGTGCCGGCGGGTTTGACCGCTCGGACGCGCGGATGATACGCATTCGGCCCGCGCGATCAACTGCGCTTCCGCTCCCGGACGAGAGCCATGCCCCAGACGGCGCCGCCCGCCGCGCCGGCCTACGCCGTCGAGGCGATCGGCCTGACCAAGGAGTACAGGAGTGGCGCCGGTCGCGGCCCGGTTCTGGCGCTCGACCATGTCGACCTCGCGATCCCACGCGGTTCGTTCTTCGGACTCCTCGGTCCCAACGGTGCCGGCAAGTCGACGTTCATCAACATCCTGGCCGCACTCGTCATCAAGAGCGCCGGGGTGGCTCGGATCTGGGGCGCCGATGTCGATGATGAGCCTCGCACGGCGCGGAGCGCCATCGGTGTCGTGCCGCAGGAGCTCTCGATCGACCCATTCTTCACGCCGCGTGAGATGCTCGAGCTCTACGCCGGCTTCTATGGCGTGCCGCAGGCGGCGCGACGAACCGATGCGATCCTCGCCGCCGTCGGGCTCGAGTCCGTGGCCGGCGCACCCGCGCGCTCGCTCTCGGGCGGCATGCGCCGGCGGCTCCTGGTCGCCAAGGCCATGGTGCACGACCCGCCGGTGCTGGTTCTCGATGAGCCCACTGCCGGCGTCGACATCGAGCTGCGCCGCCAGCTCTGGGACCACTTGCGGCATTTGAACGCGCGCGGCACGACGATCGTCCTCACCACCCACTACCTCGAGGAGGCGGAGCAGCTCTGCGACCGCATCGCCATCATCCACCGCGGCCGGGTGGTCGCGCTCGACACCACCGCCAACCTCGTCCGTCGGTTCGATCGCAAGGAGCTGTCGGTCTCGGTCGCCCAAGAGGTAACCGCAGTTCCGGTGGCGCTCCGCGCCTTCGACGCCGAGGTCCGGCCCTACCGGGAGCTTCACATTCGCTACCGGCCGAGCCAGACGCCCATCGCGGCCATCCTGGCGGCGGTGCAGGAGGCGGGCCTCACCATCCTCGATCTCTCGACCGAGGAGTCGGACCTCGAAGAG
Source organism: Alphaproteobacteria bacterium (assembly GCA_016869335.1). GTDB lineage: Bacteria > Pseudomonadota > Alphaproteobacteria > VGEJ01 > VGEJ01 > VGEJ01. Next base: position 2,479 of record VGEJ01000297.1, read on the forward strand.
GTGTTCCTTGCGCTCACCAGCGAGACCGCCCGCGGCACGGATGAGGCGGCGCGGCTGATGATCGGCCCTTAGCTGCGCGGCGCCGCCACGGCGGCGATCCAGCCCACCGCCAGGGCGAGCAGCACCGTGAGCACGCCGTAGCCGAGCGGGTTCTCCTGCGACAGGCTGTAGAGCGCGCGCTCCATCCCGGCCTTGCGGATGTCGAGGGCGGTGAGGTGTCGCGCCACGATGCGCCCGTCGTTCACGAGATAAACCTCGGCGGTATAGTGGCCGATCGGAGCGGTCGCGGGAAACCGGATGCGGGTCCGGAACAGCGTGTCGTCGATGACGCGGACGGCCTCGCCCGCATCGAGGTACAGACCCTCGCGCACCTTGTTGCGCCGGATGGCCTCGGGATAGTCTTTTGCATCGGCCGCCGTCAGCCGCTCGACCGGCTCCGGCGCGATCTCGGCGAGCCCGATCCGCAGCTCCCGCCTCGTCGCAGCGGGCAGGATCTTGGCCAGCGGGGCGGAGGTGGCGACCGCGTAGTAGCTCGGCACGTCACGAAAGCGGCGCGTCTCGCGATTGATCCAGATGCCGGCGATGCGCGCCTTTCGCCGCACGACGACTGCCTCGCTCGGCCCACGGACCACAACAACGACGCTACCCGCGCCGCTCTTGGCCCCGAACAGCAGAAGGCTCGCACCGGCGAAGCTCGAGGTGATCGCGATACGGCTCTCCGACAAGTCGGCAAGGAGGCGCGGGGCGGCGCCCTCAGCGGCCGGCGCGCACATGACCGCCAGCGCCACGAGAACGCACCAGCGGGTCAGGCTACGGACCAAGGGACTCGCCGAGCGAGTAGAGGTCGGTCGGGGTCGCGACCAGGGAGTAGCCCAGCCGCGCGCATACCGCGAGGACCATGAGCGCAAGCAATCCACGGAGCTGCTCACCGCGCAGCCGGGCCCCGACGCTGGTGCCGATCTGCGCGCCGATCACGGCGCCGACGATCAGCACCAGCGCCAGCACGATGTCCACCGTCATGTTGGTGGCCGCCTGCAGCACGGTGACGTTGGCGGCAACGAAGATGATCTGGAACAGGGATGTCCCCACCACGA
>VGEJ01000298.1 GCA_016869335.1 Alphaproteobacteria bacterium
CGAGCTGGCGCGCCGCGGCGGCCGTCGCGCGCCGGTCGCGGTGGCAAGCCGCGAGGCGGCGGAGGCGGAGATCGCCGCCGTCGCTCGGCTCGGCGCCCGACTTGTGGCGTGGGGCGAGCCCGAGTACCCGGCCGCCCTGGCAGCCATCGCCGACCCGCCGCCCCTGATCGTGGTGCTGGGCCACGCCCACCTCCTCAGCCGTCCAAGCGTTGCCATCGTCGGGGCACGCAATGCCTCGGCCAATGGCGTTCGCATCGCGCGCCGGCTCGCCGGTGACCTCGGGCGCGCCGGCTTCATCGTCGTGTCGGGTCTGGCGCGCGGCATCGATGCCGCGGCGCACCAAGGGGCGCTCGGAAGCGGCACCATCGCCTTGCAGGCGGGCGGGATCGACATCGCCTACCCGGCGGAGAACCAAGCCCTGCACGCCGCGATCGCGGAAGCGGGGGCGCTGGTGTCCGAGCAACCGCCCGGGACCCAGCCCCAGGCCCGGCACTTTCCCCGCCGCAACCGCCTGGTGTCGGGCCTCGCCCGCGGTACCGTAGTGGTCGAGGCCGCGGCCCGCTCCGGCTCGCTCATCACCGCGCGTCTCGCCCTCGAACAGGGCCGCGAGGTGTTTGCCGTGCCGGGATCACCGCTCGATCCGCGGGCGCGCGGGACGAACGACCTCCTGCGTCAAGGAGCGATCCTGACCGAGTCGGCCGACGACATCGTTCAGGCGCTGGCCGGAGCCCATACCCGGCGCTGCGAGGAGGGCGGCCCACCCGCACCCGAGGGCGGCCCGCCGCCGGGGCTGGACGAAGCCGCGCTCAGCCGCGGTCGCGGCAATGTCCTCGCACGGCTGAGTCCTTCGCCCGTGGAGGTTGACGAGCTGCTGCGGCAATGCGATGTCTCACCGCCCATCCTGCTCATGGTGCTGCTCGAGCTCGAGCTGGCCGGTCGGCTCCAGCGGTATCCGGGCAACCAGGTGTCCCTCCTGCTGGAGGCGGCCTAGCCGCGGCCGCGAAGTACTCGGTCCATGGACGTTGTCGTCGTCGAGTCCCCGGCCAAAGCCAAGACCATCAACAAGTACCTCGGTGACGACTACAAGGTGATGGCGAGCTACGGCCACGTGCGCGACCTGCCCGCGCGCGATGGTTCGGTCCGCCCCGACGACGACTTCGCGATGACCTACGAGGTCGATCCGCGGGCCGCCAAGCGGCTGGCCGACATCGCGCGTGCGCTACGCGATGCCAATCACCTCTACCTTGCGACCGACCCCGACCGCGAGGGCGAAGCCATCTCCTGGCACGTTCTGGAAGCGCTCGCCGAGAAGCGCGCCCTGCCGAGCCGCCTGGCGGTGCGCCGCATCGCCTTCAACGAGATCACGCAGCGCGCCGTGATTGAAGCGATGCACCACCCGCGCGCCATCGACATGGATCTCGTCAACGCGCAGCAGGCGCGCCGGGCGCTCGACTACCTGGTCGGGTTCTCGTTGTCGCCGGTGCTGTGGCGCAAGCTCCCGGGGGCGCGCTCGGCCGGGCGCGTGCAGTCGGTCGCGCTGCGCCTGATCTGCGAGCGCGAGCTCGAGATCGAGGCGTTCGAGCCGCGCGAGTACTGGTCGGTCGCGGGCATGTTTCGCACGCCGGGGGGCGGCGCGCTGCAGGCGCGGCTGACACGCCTCGGCGGCGAGAAGATCGAGCGATTCTCCCTCCCCGATCAGGCGGCCGCAGCGCGCGCCCGGGCCGCGATCGAAGCCGCGACGGGTTTTGCGGTCGCCGCCATCGAGGCCCGCGAGTCGCGGCGCCACCCACCACCACCGTTCACCACCTCGACGCTGCAGCAGGAGGCGTCGCGCAAGCTGCGCCTCGGCGCCAGCCATACCATGCGCATCGCACAGCGGCTCTACGAGGGCGTCGAGCTCGACGGCGAGACCGTCGGCCTCATCACCTACATGCGCACTGACGGCGTGCAAATGGCCGACGAGGCGATAGCGGCCTGCCGCCGTGTGGTCGAACGCGACTACGGCGGCTGCTTCGTGCCTGAGCGGCCGCGCGCCTATCGCGCCAAGGCCAAGAACGCCCAGGAGGCGCACGAGGCGATCCGCCCCACCGATCTCGCGCGCCGGCCGGCGGAGGTGGCGCGCTATCTCGAGGGCGATGCCGCACGGCTCTACGACCTCATCTGGAAGCGCGCGGTGGCAAGCCAGATGGAGAGCGCGCTGATCGAAAGCGTCGGCATCGACATCATGCCAGCGGGCGGCGGCCTCGAGCTCCGCGCCACCGGTTCGACCATTCTGTTCGAGGGATTCCTCCGGCTCTACCAGGAGGGCCAGGACGATCCCAGAGCCGAGCGTGGCGACGACGAACAGGTGCTGCCCAAGGTCACCGAGGGCGATGCCCTGGCACGCGAGGCGGTGCTACCGAGCCAGCACTTCACGGAACCGCCGCCCCTCTTCAGCGAGGCGAGCCTGGTCAAGAGGCTCGAGGAACTTGGCATCGGCCGACCCTCGACCTACGCCAGCATCATCGATGTGCTGGTCGAGCGCGGCTACGCCCGGCTCGACCGGGCCCGGTTCGTCCCCGAGGACCGCGGCCGGCTGGTGACCGCGTTCCTCACCCGGTTCTTCGACCGCTATGTCGAGTACGGCTTCACCGCGGACCTCGAGACGAAGCTCGACGAGATCTCTGCCGGACGCATCGCCTGGACCGACGTCATGCGCGAGTTCTGGGCGGCGTTCGGCAAGGCCGTCGCCGATACCCAGGGCCTCAGGGTGCGCGACGTCCTCGAGGCGCTCAATGACTCCCTCGGCCCCTACATCTTCCACAATGACGATACCAGTCGCGACCCGCGCGCGTGCGCGGCGTGCGCCAACGGACGCCTGAGCGTCAAGATCGGACGTTATGGCGCGTTCGTCGGTTGTTCGAACTACCCGGAGTGCCGCTTCACCCGACCGCTGACGAGCGCGCGCGGCGGCGAGGGCGCGCACGTGGCCGAGCCGGGCCCGCGTCTGCTCGGCAACGATCCGGAATGGGGCGCCGCCGTGACCGTACGCCAAGGCCCCTATGGCACCTACCTGCAGCTCGGCGAGGGCGCGGAGGGCGCAAAACCGAAGCGCGTGACCGTTCCGAAGGGCATCGCCGCCGACACGATCACGCTGGAGCAGGCCAGCGCCCTCCTGGCACTGCCCCGCCTGGTCGGAACACACCCCGAGACCGGCCACGAGATCAAGGCCGGCATCGGACGCTATGGCCCCTACCTGCAGCAGGAGAAGGACTACCGCTCGCTGGGCTCCGTGGAGGAGGTCTTGACGATCGGGCTCAACCGGGCCGTCGCTATCCTGGCCGAGCCGAAAGCGCGCGGGCGCGTGGTGGCGACCGAGCTCCGCAACCTCGGCGACCATCCCGAGGGCGGTGCGGTGCGCGTGCTGCGCGGGCGCTATGGCCCCTACGTCACGCATGGCGGCACCAACGCGACCCTGCCGCGCGGCGTAACGGCCGAGGAGATCACGCTCGAAGCGGCGCTCGCTTTGCTGCGCGAGCGTGCCGCCGCGCCGAAGCGCCCGCCCCGCAGGCGGCGGGCCGCCGTCCCGG
>VGEJ01000299.1 GCA_016869335.1 Alphaproteobacteria bacterium
TGCCGCCTGCGGTGATGACCAAGGCCTTCGCACCGGCGCTCGGCGCCGCGGGACGGGCGCGCTACCGGCGCACCGAACGCGGCATCCAGCTCTGGCTGGTCGGTCCGGCCATCTTCGTGATGCTGCTGATCGGGCTGTTCCCACTGGTGTATTCGCTGGTGGTCTCGGTCCAGTACATCACGATGATGGACCACGACACGTCCTGGCACGGCTTCATCTGGTACGAGCAGCTCTTCGCCGACAAGCGGTTCTGGGAGTCGATGTGGCACACCGTGATCATCACGGTGATAGCGCTACCCATCGAGCTCATCGTCGGTCTCATGCTCGCGCGGCTGTTCCTGAACGAGCTGCCCGGCCGGCCCGTCTTCATCGCCCTCCTCTTGCTGCCCTCGGTGCTGTGCCCGGTCGTCGTCGGCGCGATCTGGCGCCTCATGTTCGACACCCGCTTTGGCCCGATCAGCCACATCCTCTCCTGGCTCCTGGACAAGCAGATCAAGACCACGTGGCTGGTCGAGCCGGCCTGGGTCTATCCGGTGATCCTGATCACCGAGATCTGGCAGTGGTTCCCGTTCATGTTCCTAATCCTGCTGGCCGCGCTGTCGAACGTCGATCGCAGCCTGACGGAGGCGGCCGAGATCGATGGCGCATCGTTCTGGGCGGTGTTTTTCCGCATCTCGCTGCCGGCGGTCTGGCCGGTGATGTTCATCGCCATCATGATCCGGCTGCTCGACCTGGTGCGCATCTTCGACATCATCTACGTGCTCACGCGCGGCGGGCCGGGCACGATGACGGAGACGACGCCGATGTACATGTACATCGCCGGCTTCCACCAGTTCGACACCAGCTATACCGGGGCCATGGTGTTCGTGATCATCGTGCTCCTGTCGATCATCGTGATCACCCTGTTGCGCCGCGTGGAGTACGTGCGGTGAGCAGCGCCGCCGTGCCGTCCGCGCCGCGGCGTCCGCGCTTGCGCCGCCGCACCGCCGTCCAGTCCGGGCGCTACGCCATCGCCGTCCTGCTGACGCTGGTCGTCGTGTTCCCGACCTACTGGCTCTGCCTGATGGCATTCAAGTCGGCCGAGGAGATGTTCGCCGTGCCGCCGGTGTACTTCCCTTCCGAGCCGACGTTCGAGAGCTTCCGGGTGCTGTTCCGCGGCGAGGACGCGGCCACCATCGGCAACAGCCTCATCATCGCGACCGTGACGACGCTGTTCTGCCTCGTTCTCGGAACCATGTGTGCCTACAGCATGGCGCGCTTTCGGACCGGCGGACATGACCTCGCGGTCTGGATCATGTCGCAGCGCATGTTGCCGCCGATCGCGATCGTCTTTCCCATGTTCCTGGCGTTTGCCCTACTCGACCTCGTCGACTCGTTCCCCGCGCTCATCCTCGTCTACATCGCGTTCAACCTGCCGTTCACGATCTGGATGATGCGGGGCTACATCGAGGACATCCCCATCGAGCTCGAGGAGAGCGCGCTGGTCGATGGCTGCACGCGCTGGCAGGTGCTCTACAAGGTGATCCTGCCGATGGCCCGCGCCGGGCTGTTTGCCACCGGCGTGTTCACGTTCATCTTCACCTGGAATGAGTTCGCCTTCGCCCTCGTGCTGACGAGCAAGAGCGTCGTCACCTTCCCGGTGCAGGTGGTGAGCTTCTTCGGCATGCAGGCGACGTTCTGGAACAAGGTCGGGTCGATGTCGATCCTCGGCTCGCTGCCGGTGATGTTCGCCGTCGTGTTCCTGCAGCGCTTCCTGGTGCGCGGCATCTCGATGGGTGCGCTCAAGGGCTGAGCGTGGCGCCGACACGAGGGCTTTGCGCCACGGGTGCGGCGGGCTATGAATACGCCTCTGCAAGGTGGAGTCATGAAGATCGCGCGCCACGATGTCGGCAAGCGACTGAGCGAGATGGTAGTGGGCGAGGATCTGGTGTTCCTCGCCGGCCAGGTCGCCGATGACCCGAGCTTGCCGGCCAAGGACCAGACCGCACAGCTTCTCGCCAGTATCGACAGGTTGCTGGCGCAGGCCGGGACGGACAAATCCAGGATTCTCTCGGCCCAGGTCTGGGTCTCGGACATCCGGCACTACGATAGAATGAATGCTGCGTGGGATGCCTGGGTGGCGCCCGGCGCCGCACCGGCACGCGCGACCGGCGAGGCGCGGCTGGCCCGCCCCGAGTACCGCGTCGAAATCATCGTCATGGCGGCGCGCCCAGGCACGTCGGCCAGCACAGGAGGATCGGCCATGAGCATCGAGCGACACGAGGTTGGGCCACGCCTCAGCCAGATGGTCACCTACGGCAATCTCGTCTACCTCGCCGGCCAGGTCGGCGATGATCCCACCGCCACGGCCAAGGCCCAGACCGAGCAGATCCTGGCGAAGATCGACAAGCTCCTCGCCAAGGCGGGGACCGACAAGTCGAAGATTCTGTCGGCCCAGGTCTGGGTCGGCGACATTCGCTATTACGACGAGATGAACGCCGCGTGGGATGCCTGGGTCGCGCCCGGCAATGCGCCGGCGCGCGCGACCGGCGAAGCCCGCCTGGCGCGGCCGGACTGGAAGGTCGAGATCATCGTCACCGCGGCGCGCTGAAGGAGGGCGTCATGCCATTTCTGGTCCTGCTGCGCGACAAGCCGAACTCGGCGCATATCCGCACCGCCGTGCGCCCCGAGCACCTCAAGTACCTCGACGCCAACAAGGCCAAGATCATGGCCGGCGGGGCGCTGCTCAAGGACGACGGTACGGTCGGCGAGGGCGGCGCCATCATCCTCGACGTGGACGACCGCGCGGCCGCCGAGTCGTTCATCAACAACGATCCGTTCACCAAGGCCGGTCTGTTCGGCGAGATCACGATCTCGCGCTGGCGCAAGGCGTACTTCAACGGTCAGAACTGCTTGTAGCGCGCTCCCGCCGGTCTGGCGCGTGGCCCACGAGCCGGTGCGGTAGCGCATGGGACAGCGGCTGAGCCCCATCGAGATGATCGGGCGGCTGGTCGGGTTCGACACCACCAGCCGCAATTCCAATCTCGCACTCATCGAGTACGTTGCCGACTACCTCCGCGGCCACGGCATCGCCGCGAGCATCCTGCTGTCGCCCGATGGCCAGAAGGCCAACCTGCACGCCATCCTTGGTCCCGATCGCCCCGGCGGCATCGTCCTGTCCGGCCACACGGATGTCGTTCCGGTCGATGGCCAGGCCTGGGACTCCGATCCCTTCACGGTGGTCGAGCGCAACGGCAGCCTGTTCGGGCGCGGTACCGCCGACATGAAGAGCTTTATCGCCGTCGCGCTCGCGCTCGTGCCCGAGTTCCTCGCCGCGGGAGCGCTGCGCATCCCGATCCACTTCGCCCTGACGTACGACGAGGAAGTCGGCTGCGCCGGCGTGCACGGCCTGGTGCCCAAGCTCGCGCTCCCGGCCACGCACCCGGCGGTGTGCATCGTCGGCGAGCCGACCGAAATGCGCGTGGTTAATGCTCACAAGGGCATCCGCGTCGTGATCACGACGGTGCGCGGGCTCGATGCCCACTCGAGCGCCACGCACATCGGCGTCAACGCCATCATGTACGCGGCC
>VGEJ01000300.1 GCA_016869335.1 Alphaproteobacteria bacterium
GGGTGCGGCCGCCGTCGACGTCGATCGCCGTCAGCGCGCGGGTCGGTTCGATGGCGAGCCGCCCGCCCGAGGGCAGCGGCACCTCCGGGGCCAGCGCGGCTTCGATCTCCGCTTCGATGCCGTGATCCTCGAACAGCCGGCCGGGCGCCATGACGTGGCGCAACAGTGCCACCAGCTCGGGCGCCGCCGCGCGGCAGCGCTCTACAAGCCGCCGGTGGAACGGGCCATCGTCGATCAGGACGATGGTCTCCGGTACGGCCCAGTCGCACACCGCTGCCACGACAGGATCGGGCGCGTGCAGCAGGCGGGGTCGCGTCGCGCTCCGTGCGGTCGCTACAACCGCTCGCCACGCGGCGGCAAGTCGCACGGCCTCGGCATCAAGCGCCGTGGCGACGGCCGGCGCGGCGCGCGGCTCGACGGCGGCATTGCCCCGACGCAGCGGCCAGTAGGTAAGAGCGCGGCCGGCCAGGCTGACATCGGCGCTCAAGCGCGCACCCTTTTCGCCCTCCGGCGCTGCGCGCACCGTCACGATCACCGCCTTGCCCTCGTGCAGCGGCGCCAGCGGCCCTGCATCGCGGGCGCGGAGGAAGCCCTCGCGGCTCACCCCGATGTCGATGAACGCGCCGCCCTGCTCGGGGCGCACCCGCCGCACGCGCCCGAGATAGATGGCGCCCAGCACTGGGTCCGCGGCGGCCGGCGCGACCACCAAGTCGATTAGCCGCCCGTCGCGAACCAGGGCGACGCGCCGCTCGGCGATGCCGATATTGACCAGGATGGTCTCGCTCATGTCCGCCACACGGGATAGCCGAGTCCTGCGAGCAGTTGGGCGGTCTCGTACAGCGGCAGGCCGACGACGTTGGAGTAGGAGCCGTTGAGCGCGCAGACGAACGCCGCGGCGCGACCCTGAATGGCATAGCCGCCGGCCTTGCCGCGCCATTCGCCGCTGGCGAGGTAGGCGGCGCGCTCGGGCGCGCTCAGGCGCTTGAAGCGGACAACCGTCGTCACCAGGCGATGCCGCTGAAGCCCACCCGGCGCCGCGACCACCACACCCGAGAACACGCGGTGGCGCCGCCCCGACAAGAGGCCGAGGCAGGCATCCGCCGCCGCCTCGTCGGCCGGTTTTGGCAGGATGCGACGGCCGCAGGCGACGATGGTGTCGGCGGCGACGACGAAGCACTCGGGGTGACGCGCGGCCACCGCGCCCGCCTTGGCCAACGCCAGGCGCAGGGCCACCCGGGGCGGCGTCTCATCAGCGCCCGCGGTCTCCTCGATCGCGGCCGGATCGATCTCGGGCGTAATCCCGATCTGGCGCAACAGCTCCGCGCGGCGCGGAGAAGCGGAAGCCAGGATGAGCCGCGCCGGCGCGGCGGGCACTGCTACTTGAAGCGGAACGTGATCCGACCCTTGGTCAGATCATACGGGGTCATCTCGACCAGCACCTTGTCGCCGGTCAGAACTCGGATGCGATTCTTGCGCATCTTGCCCGAGGTGTGGGCGAGAACCTCGTGGTTATTGTCGAGCTTCACGCGAAACATCGCGTTGGGCAGGAGTTCCTCAACCGTACCTGGGAATTCCAGTAGGGCTTCTTTGGCCATGACACCTCCGAATCGTGGACGCCGGCGAGAAGATGCGCGTGCCGATCGGTGAAATCAAGCCGCGCGCGGCGGCGCTAGCGGCGGAGCGCCGCCGGGGCGTCGGCAAGCTCCACGATGCGCTGCCACAGCGTGTCTCGGACGGTGCGGAAGGCATCCAGGATGGCCTCGCGGTTGCCATGCACGGCGGTGGCATCGAAGGTGTGCCAGAACAGCACCTCACAGTGCATGGTGCGGGTCAGATCGACCGCCTTGTGCTGCGCCTCCGGCGAGAGCGTGATGACCAGGTCGAAGGAGGTGTCCTCTATCTGGTCGAACGTCTTCGGCTTGTGCCGCGCCATGTCGATGCCGATCTCGTCCATCACGGCGACGGCGAAGCCGATCAGCTCGCCCGGCCGCACCCCGGCCGAGTCGACATAGACCCGGTGGCCGTAGAGGTGCTTCATGATCGCCTCGGCCATCGGCGAGCGCGCGGCATTGAAGGTGCACGAGAACAGGACGCTGCCGGGAAGCGCCATCTCAGCCCTTGAGGTGCAGGACGCACACCAGCGTGAACAGGCGGCGCGCCGTCGCGAAATCGACCTCGATCTTGCCCTGCAGCCGCTGGCGCAGGAGTTCCGAGCCCTCGTCGTGGATGCCGCGCCGCGCCATGTCGATCGTCTCGATCCGCGAGGGCGGGGCGCTCTTGATCGCCTGGTAGTAGCTCTCGCAGATCTGGAAGTACTCCTTCACCACCGTGCGGAATGGGCTCAGCGACAGGGCAACCTGCTTGAGCCGTTCGCTGTCGCCATCGAGGTGGATGTCGAACACCAGTCGGTTCTCTACTACCGAGAGGTGCAGGCTGTAGGGCCCCGGGCGGCAGCCCTCGGGCGCGAAACGGTTCTCATTCACGAGATCGAAGATGGCGATGTTGCGCTCCTGCTCGACCTCCGGGCTGCGCCGCACGACCGAGCGCTCGTCGAGGGTGACCTTGACGATGCGGTGCGCGGCCACCGGCGCTTCAGCCGCCGATGCGGACGGTGATCGAGCGGGCGTGTGCATGGAGGCCCTCGGCCCTGGCCAGGGTGACGGCGGCTGGACCGATCCGGGCAAGACTCTCGGGATCGCAGCGCACGAGGCTGGTGCGTTTGACGAAGTCCAACACCGAAAGACTGGAGGAAAACCGTGCGCTCCGCCCCGTCGGCAGGACGTGGTTGGGTCCGGCGACGTAGTCGCCGATCGCCTCCGGGGTGTGGCGGCCGAGGAAGATGGCCCCGGCGTTGTTCACTGCCGCAGCCAGCCGCTCGGGCTCCGCCACCGCCAGCTCCAAGTGCTCGGGGGCGAGCTGATCGATCAGGGGAGGCGCCTCGTGCAGCGCGACGAGGCTGATGACGAGGCCATGACGCCTCCAGCTCTCTCGGGCGATCGCACCCCGCGGCAGGGTGGTGAGCACGTCCTCGACGGCCGCAGCTACGGCCTCGGCGAAGTCGCGATCGTCCGTCATGAGAATGGCCTGGGCGGATTCGTCGTGCTCTGCCTGCGACAAGAGATCAGCGGCGATCCACGCGGGATCGTTGCCCGCATCTGCCACGATCAGGATTTCCGACGGGCCGGCGATGAGGTCGATGCCGACCGTGCCGAACACCTGGCGCTTGGCCGAGGCAACGTAGGCGTTGCCCGGGCCGACGATCTTGTCGACCGCCGCGATCGTAGCGGTGCCAAAGGCGAGCGCACCGATCGCCTGGGCGCCGCCGACGCGGTAGATCTCGTCCACCCCGGCAATCTGCGCCGCGGCCATCACCAGCGGGTTAAGGATACCGTCCGGCGTCGGCACCACCATGGCGAGCCGCGCGACACCGGCGACCCGGGCGGGGAGCGCGTTCATCAACACGGTCGAAGGATAGGCCGCGGTGCCGCCCGGCACGTAGAGGCCGACGGCCGCGAGCGGCCGCCAGCGCGCGCCGAGCTCCACCCCGGCGGC
>VGEJ01000301.1 GCA_016869335.1 Alphaproteobacteria bacterium
AGCCTGCACATGGGGCACGCGCTCAACAACACCTTACAGGATGTCCTTGTGCGCTTCGAGCGCATGCGCGGGCGCGACGTGCTGTGGCAACCCGGCACCGACCACGCCGGTATCGCCACGCAGATGGTGGTCGAGCGCCGGCTCGAGGCCGAGGGCAAGCGCCGCGCCGATCTCGGTCGCGACGCGTTCATCGTGCGGGTGTGGCAGTGGAAGGAGCAATCGGGCGGCACGATCATCAACCAACTCCGCCGGCTCGGCGCCTCGTGCGACTGGCGGCGCGAGCGCTTCACGATGGACGAGGGGCTCTCACGCGCCGTGCGCCGGGTGTTCGTCGAGCTCTACCGCGCCGGGCTGATCTACAAGGACCAACGGCTGGTCAACTGGGACTGCAAGCTGCACACGGCGATTTCCGACCTCGAAGTGCAAAATCGCGAGGTCAAGGGCAAGCTCTGGCACATCAGGTATCCGCTCGAGGGCGAGCCCGATCGCTTCATTGTGGTTGCCACGACCCGCCCCGAGACCATGCTCGGCGATAGCGCCATAGCCGTCCATCCCGATGATCCGCGCTACCGCGACCTGATCGGCCGGCATGCCATGCTGCCGCTCGTCGCGCGCCGGCTTCCGATCGTCGGCGACCAGCACGCCGATCCGGCGCAGGGCTCGGGCGCGGTGAAGATTACTCCGGCGCACGATTTCAACGATTTCGAGGTCGGCCGGCGGCACGGTCTCGAGCTCATCAACATCCTCGACGCGGACGCCCGCATCAACGACAACGCGCCGGAGAAGTACCGCGGGCTCGATCGGGCGGCGGCGCGGGCGGCGGTCCTCGCCGACCTCGAAGCGCTCGGGATGATCGCACGCATCGATGAGCACACGCACACGCTGCCGTTCGGCGACCGCTCGGGCGAGGTGATCGAGCCGTGGCTCACCGAGCAGTGGTACCTCGATGCCAAGACGCTGGCGAAGCCCGCGATCGAGGCGGTCGAGCGCGGGGCGGTCGTGTTCGTGCCGCGCCAGTGGGAGAACACGTATTTCGAGTGGATGCATCACATCCAACCGTGGTGCATCTCGCGTCAGCTCTGGTGGGGGCACCAGATTCCGGCGTGGTACGGTCCTGACGAACGCGTCTTCGTCGCCATGAGCGAGGACGAAGCGATGGCCGATGCGCGTCGCCACTACGGCGCGGCGGTTGCCCTGCAGCGCGACCCCGATGTGCTCGACACCTGGTTCTCGAGTCAGCTCTGGCCGTTCTCGACGCTCGGCTGGCCCGACAAGACGGCCGAGCTCGCCCGCTACTACCCGACCGATGTCCTAGTGACCGGATTCGACATCATCTTCTTCTGGGTCGCCCGCATGATCATGGCGGGGATCCACTTCATGGGCAGCCCGCCGTTCCATACGGTCTACGTCCATGCCCTGGTGCGCGACGAGCTGGGGCAGAAGATGTCGAAGTCGAAGGGGAACGTCATGGACCCCCTGGAGGTGATCGACCGCTATGGTGCCGACGCGCTCCGCTTCACGCTCTGTGCCATGGCGGCGCAGGGGCGCGACATCAAGCTCTCGGAGGCGCGCGTCGAGGGCTATCGCAACTTTGCGACCAAACTGTGGAACGCGGCCCGGTTCTGCCTGATGAACGGCTGCCGGCCCGATCCCGCGTTCGTCCCGGAGGACGCGACAGAGACGCTCAACCGCTGGATCCTGGGCGAGGGCACGCGGGCCGCCGCGGCGGTGACCGAGGCGCTCGAGACCTATCGTTACAATGAGGCTGCGGCGGCGATCTATCAGTTCGTGTGGGGCACCTTCTGCGACTGGTACATCGAGCTGGCGAAGCCGGTCCTGCAAGGTCCCGACGGTCCGGGCAAGCACGAAACGCGCGCCGCAGCTGCCCACCTGCTCAACCAGATACTTCGCCTGTTGCACCCCGTCATGCCCTTCATCACCGAGGAGCTGTGGGCCCACTTCCGCGGCGGCGGCGATGACGATCTCTTGATCCGCGCGGCCTGGCCGGACGCCGGGGCGGGATTCGTCGATACCGCGGCCGACGACGAGATGCGCTGGGTTATCGACCTCGTCGCGCGCATCCGTTCGGTGCGGAACGAGGCTAACGTGCCCGCGGGCGCGCAGATACCGATCGCCCATCTGCGTGGCGCCAGCGCCGCGACGGCGGCCCGGCTCGCCCGACAGGCCGAGCGCATCCGCACCCTGGCGCGGGTGTCGGACATCGCGGTCAACGACGGCGCGCCGCCGCCGGGCACGGTGCAGTTCGTCCATGGCGAGGCAACGGTCGCCCTTCCCATCGGCGCCATCGTCGACCTCGCAGCGGAGCGCGCCCGGCTCGAGAACGAGATCGACCGAGTGGCCCGCGATGTCGAGCGCTTCGAGCAGAAGCTCGCCAATGAAGGGTTCCTGAGTCGGGCGCCGGCCGACGTCATCGAGGAGCAGCGAGAGCGCCTGGCCGATGCGATGGCCGCGCGCGACAAGCTCGCCGCCGCGCTCCGGACGGTCGCCACCGCCGGCGCCTGAGGCTCAGCGGTTGGTGACGGCGCGGATGCTGGCGGCGAGGGCGGCGAGCGCCACCGCCTCGACCGTGTGGCCGGCGTCCCTCAGGGCCTCGCCCAGGCGCTCCATGACAGTCCCCACATCGGGATGGTCCGGGCCCAGTGCCGCCTCGCGGATTGCGAGCGCACGGCGTGGGAGCGCCGCGGCCTCGGCCGCCTGCCCCTCGGCGCGATACACGCGGGCGAGACTCATGAGCACCGTGGCGATCCGCCAGTGGTTCGCGCCGAGCGTCTCCTCGTGGGCGGCTAGCGAGCGGCTGCGCCGCGCCGACCATGACGGGGGCCGCGGTCGACAAGAGCCTCGCCGAGGCCGAGGCGCTTGCCCAGCGCCGGCTGGTCGTCGAGTCCCTGTTGGCCGACTTACGGGCGGATTCACCGGATCGGCGACCCGCTGCTGTTCAGCAACGCCGATCTGTGTGCCGAACTCGGGGTCGCTACGGCGAGTCTCGGCTTTGAGCTTAACAACGTCCACTCATTCGATTTCGTAAGCGGACTGGGCGAGGCGGCACGGTCCCTGGGATTCGGTGACAAGCTGTCGGTCGCGTACCTGTCGGAGGGTGGGGTGGCCGGGCCGACCGGGCGGAAGGCGTCGGACCTCGTTTACGAGCACCTGTCCGAGATGCTGGGAGCAGGGAGGCAGGCCGCGGTCGTGCTGCGCCGCGGCCGCGAGGAGCTGCATCTGACGGCGACGCCGCGACTGACCTGCGACTGCTACTTCGGTCTTTCGCCCGCCGCTGAGATCCAGGCCAGCGCCAATGGCGAGGGCGTTGTGGTCAACAGCGGGCTAATGCGCTTCGTCGATGACGATATGGAGCTGGCCACGGTGCTGGATCACGAGCTCGCGTACAACCTCAACGATCACCTCGGGGCGAAGCGGGCCAACGCCGCTGCCGGTCTGGTATTCGATGTGCTCGCCGCTCTTGCCGGCGTCAATACCCAGGGCGCGTTCGGCCGCGCCGCCGCCATCGCCTATGGCCCGAGTTC
>VGEJ01000302.1 GCA_016869335.1 Alphaproteobacteria bacterium
ACCAGGGAAGCTGTGTCGAGCGCGAGCACGCCGCCGTACATGTTGAGGCCGGTGCGCCCATAGGCCGCCACGTGATCGATCGGGATGACTTTCGAGCGGCTGACCCCGTGCATGTCGGGCAGTTCGAAGCGGACGAGCTTGACGCCCCTTTCCTTCAGGTTCTGCGCTGCGACGGCGCCCGGGTCGCTGCCAGTCATCATCCCTCCCTCGGTGACGCGGTCGCGCTTGCCCGCCGCCGCCATCCCGCCGATCATAGGAGGGTGGGCGCGACAGGCAAGGGGACGGCAGGAATGCGGATGTATGGCAAGCGCGCACTCATCACCGGCGCCGGCCGCGGGATCGGTCTGGCGACGGCCGCGCTGTTTGCATCCGAGGGCGCCGCAGTGGCGCTGGCCGACATCGATGGCGCGGCGGCCGCGACGGCCGTGGCCGCGATCGCCCGGGCGGGCGGTCGAGCGCTGCCGCTCGTGGCCGACGTCAGCGAGGCGGGTGCTGTCGCTGCCATGGTCGAGGGGGCCGAGCACGCGCTGGGTGGGCTCGACATCCTGATCAACAACGCCGGCATCGTCCTGCCCGACGACGAGGGCCCGGTGGAGACCCCGCTGGCCGCGTGGGAGCGCACGCTCGCCGTCAATCTCACGGGGGTATTCCTGTGCTGCAAGTATGGTCTGCCGGCGCTCGAGCGAGCCGGCGGCGGGGCCATCGTCAACCTCGGCTCGATGGTTGCCTTCATTGGCGCGGCGGTGCCGCAGATCGCCTACACCGCGGCGAAGGGCGGGGTCGTCGCGCTCACGCGCGAGATCGCGGTGCAGTACGCGCGGCGCAACATCCGCGCGAACGCGCTCTGCCCGGGCCCGGTGGCGACGCCGCTGACGGCGGCCTTCTTCGACACGCCCGAGAAGCTCGAGCGCCGCCTGGTGCATATGCCGCTCGGCCGCTTCGGCGCTGTCGAGGAGATCGCGCGGGCGGCGCTGTTCCTCGCCTCCGATGAGGCGTCCTACGTCACCGGCGCGGCCTTCCTCGTCGATGGCGGGATCACCGCGGCCTACCTGACGCCGGAATAGCGGTGCGCCCGCTCGCCGCGTTCCCGCTTGCTGAGCGCCGTCGCATCCGCGGCGTTCTCACCGACATCGACGAGACCCTGACCACGTCCGGCCGGCTCACCGCCGCGGCCTACGCGGCGCTCGAACGGCTCAAGGAGGCTGGCCTCCTGGTCGTACCGGTCACGGGGCGGCCCGCCGGCTGGTGCGATCACATCGCCCGCATGTGGCCGGTCGATGCCGTGGTCGGCGAGAACGGCGCGTTCTATTTCCGTTACGACGCCGCTGAACAGCGGCTGGTGAAGCGGTTCCTCGTGCCGGAGGCGGGGCGGTTTGCCGGTCGGTGCCGTCTCGCCACACTCCGGGATCGGATCCTCGCCGAGGTGCCAGGCGCGGCGGTGGCGTCCGATCAGCCCTATCGCGAGGCCGATCTCGCGATCGACTACCGCGAGGACGTGACGCCCCTTTCCGGTGCTGCCATCGACCGGATCGTCGCGCTGTTCGCCGAGGCCGGCGCCACCGCCAAAGTCAGCTCGATCCACGTCAACGGCTGGTTCGGCCACTACGACAAGCTGGCGATGGCGCGGCTGGCGTTCGCCGAGTGCTTCGCCATCGACCTCGACGCCGAACGCGAGGCATTCGTGTTCATCGGCGACTCGCCGAACGATGCACCGATGTTCGCCCACTTTCCGCACAGCGTCGGGGTGGCCAACGTCGTGGCCTTCCGCGACCAGATCGCCTCCCTGCCGGCCTATGTGACCAAGGCGCCTTCGGGCGCCGGCTTTGCCGAGCTGGCCGAGGCGCTGCTCGCTACCCATGGCCGAGTTTAGGGACGCGCGAGGCGCGGACTGGATTGGCGAGCCCTTGCTGTTCGAGGGTGATGACTTCCGTCCGACAGACATCGCATGAGAAGCAGGGCCCGCGGCGCGGGGCCGCGGGCCTCCAGGCGAGGGTCGGGAGGCTTACGTCGATCCGCCGGTGATCAGGCGGGTGCCGCGGCGGAAAGTGAGATAGGCCCAGAACCACTCGATCGCCACCGAAATGCGGTTGCGGATGCCGACCAGGAAGTAGATGTGGGCGAGGCCCCACAGCCACCATGCGACCGGGCCGCTCATCATGAACCTGCCGTAGGCGATTACGGCGGACTTGCGGCCGATTGTGGCCAGACTCCCCAGATGCTTGTAGCGGAACGGGCGCGGCGCCGGGCGGCCCTCGATGCGCCGGCGGATCACGGCTGCGACATAGTTGCCGCCCTGCTTGGCTGCCGGTGCCAGACCCGGCACCGCTTGGCCGTTCCAGCCTTCCGACAGCGCGGTGTCGCCGATCACTAAGACGTTGGGCAGGCGCGGGACGCTGAGATCCGGGCCCACCTTAGTGCTTCCGGCGCGGTCGTGTTCGGCGCCGAGCCACTTGGCGGCCGGCGAGGCAATCACGCCCGCCGCCCAGAACACGGTCCGGGCTTCGATCCGCTTGCCGCTGACGACGACGCCACACTCGTCGATCTCGTCGACCTTGCAGTCGGTCAGCACCTCGACGCCGAGCTCTGTGAGCGAGCGTCGCGCTTGCTCGGAGAGGCGCTCGGGGAAGGTCGGCAGTACGCGCGGGCCCGATTGCACGAGCAGTACACGCGCCATCGCCGGGTCGATGTGGCGGAACTCGTGGCGCATACCGTGACGGGCGAGCTCCGCCATGGCGCCGGCGATCTCGACCCCGGTCGGCCCCGCCCCGACGATGATGAACGTGAGGTAGGCCTGCTACACGGCCGGGTCGTCATGGTTCTCGGCCTCCTCGAACGCGGCCAGCAGCCGGCGCCGGATCCGCTCCGCGTCCTCGATCTTCTTGAGCCCCGGTGCGAGGTCCTCCCACTCGTTGTCGCGACCGAAGTAGGCGTGGCGGGCACCAGTGGCGAGCACGAGGTAGTCGTAGTCGATGCGGCGCTCGCCGAGCAGCACTGCCTGGGCCGTGGTGTCGACGCCGGTCACCCGGCCGAGCAGGACCCGGCAGTTGTACTGATCACGGAACAGGCTGCGGATCGGCATCGCCACGTCCGCGGGCCACAGGCTGGCGGTGGCCACTTGGTATAGGAGCGGCTGGAACAGGTGGTAGTTGTGGCGGGCGATCAGGGTGACCCGGCACGGGGTCTTGCGCAGAGAACGTGCCGCCGAGGTGCCACCGAAGCCGGCGCCGACGACGACCACGTGCGGCAGGTCCGTGAGGTCGAACGCCGGCCGACCGAGAAGCTGCGGGAGGTACTTGGCCAGCACCCAGTCGAGCGAGATCACCCCGGGTCCACGGAAGACGATCAGAGCGAGCAACACGACCCAGTACAGGTGGTCGATGTGGCTGAGATAGGTGAACTGGATCACGGCCGTCATGCCGATCAGCGGCAGTGCGGCGAGCCGCGTCGCTAGCAGGCTGCTGAAGAACGGTTGGTTCCTCTGAGGCGGCGGCTGGCGTGACGGCGAGCGGGGGTGGCATCGAAGCGGC
>VGEJ01000303.1 GCA_016869335.1 Alphaproteobacteria bacterium
CTTGCGCTCCTGCGCCGTCATCGGTGAAGCAGGCGCGAACCAGGGCGCGCCCTGCCCGAAGCTCTTCGACCGTGCGCAGGGCTGGGCGATCGCCCGCCAGCATCGCGGATACCTCGACCAGTTCTTCGCCCGTCATTTCGCCATCGACGTAGCGCATCAAGGACGTGTAACGCTCGGGCTCCGTCATGACCGCGTACCCTTTCTTGCGGCGGCGGCGAACTTTACCGGGGGGCGGCCGTCGGCGAAATCGCGCAACGCGATCCGTGCCCGGGCGGGCCGGCTCGTGACCGGGCCGATCGGCAGCCCGAGGACGCTGGCGGCGTCTTTATAGGAGAGCTCCTCGACGCACACCAAGTATAGAACAGCGCGCTGCTCCTCCGGCAGGTGCTCGACAAAGGGCGCACGACACCCAGCGTCATGCGCGCCTCGACGCCGCGGGCTCCGCCCTCGACGGGAAGCGAAACCGGGTCCACGGCTTTGAGATGACTACCGCGCACGCGTCCCGCTCGCCGCTCGTTCAAGTAAAGGTTGCGGGCGATGCGAAACATCCACCTGTCCAGATGCGTGCCCGGCTCCCAGAGCGCGATCGAGCGTGTTCAGGTGTGGCAGCAGCAACAGCACGATGACGACGAAGCCCGCCAGTGCCAACATGATGACGTCGCGGAAGACCGTGCTGCTCTCGTCCTCGCGGGCATCGAAGGGTTCATAGCCTCGCGCTCACCGCGTTCGACGATCGCCGTGATCAGTCGGACGGTGCCGCCCGCGAGCAGGCTGTGATTCACGAGGAGCCAGATCGACAGGACCGCGCCCACGAGTGTGGTGTAGAGCGCCACGCCCATCCCGGCGATCAGCGTCGCGATCATCGGACGGATCGTTTCGACGGTTCCCGCGGCATCGGCCTCGACGCCGGACAACGCCTGGATGAAACGGATCACGGTGCCGATGAGGCCCAGCGTCACGAGGCTCTGGCTGATAAAGCGCACCGATGCGATGCGGCTCAAGAGCTTCAGCCTCAGCGTCGCGGCGGCGAGCGCGCGGCTCGTCGCGTCGCGGCCGAGGGTCAACGCGAGGTAATGCGCGATTCTCGTGCCCGGCGCCGGAACCACCGCGCGCGCCGCATCGAGTTCCCGGCTCGCGGCGAAGATGAGGATGCTGATGCCGCTCGTATCCCCGGCCAGCACGATGTCCACCCAACCGAGCGCGTAGGCAACGGCAAGCAGCGCGAAGCCCAACAGATTGAGCAGGGCAAAGCGAGACACCAAGAGATAATGGCGCTCGGCGCCGGCGCTCGCCGCATCCCCCGCTCTCTGCCGCCCAGCGACAGTTGCGGCGCGTTCTCCGCGTTCTCTCTTCTCCACCAGAATGTCGGCTAACTCTACGCTGACTATGTTCCGATACCGGAGCAAACCCTATGACTTGATATGGGGATCGCGCCCGCCTCGCGTTGCTTAAACTAGACGTGATCCCCACTACAACCGCATCGGAATAGCGGTGCTCCGGGCAGGGGATGCCCAGAATGGTTACCAAATATCTAATACTACTGGTGCGAGTGGACATCGAAGGCGCGGAGGCTGTCCAGAAGTGTCGCGTCGAGAACTACCCGCGGCACCTTGTGCTGGCCGCCGAGCTGGCCGCGTGCCTTCATCCAGGCGGCGAAGAAGCCGGGCGGCACCGCACGCAGCGCCGGCTCGTGCAATCCGTATCCCTCGGCGCGATGGACGCGGTAGTCGTCGTTGGCCTCCGCCAGCGCCCGGTCGAGTGCCCGGACGAAGGCCAGTTGTTGCGCGGCGGGCGGCACCTCGGCGGCGAACTCGACCACGAACAGGTGCCGGCCGAGCTCGTCGGCGCTCTGAGGGAACAGCGGCCCGACGGAGAAATCGCTGACATCGCAGGCGATTGCCTCGGCCGCGCGGCGCACGGCCTCCTCGATCTCGGCCCCGATGAGGTGCTCGCCAAAGGCCGAGAGGGAGTAGCTGGTCCGACCCGTAACCAGCACGCGCGGTGGGCAGCGCTCGGTAAGCGTGAGGGTGTCACCGACGATGTAGCCCCACGCGCCGGCGCAGGTGGAAACGGCGATCGCGTAGTTCACGCCGGGCTCGGCGGTGCCGATCCAGTGTCGGGTGGGGGCGGGGGAGTCGAGTTCGTCAACCGGCACGAACTCGTAGAACAGCCCAGTATCCAGGAGGAGCCGCAGGCCCTCTCCGGGGCCGCGGTCGGCGATGGCGAAGAAGCCCTCGCTCGCCGGGTAGACCTCGCGCAGCTCGGCGTGGCTGCCGTCGAGCAGCGTCGCGAAACGGTGCCGGTAGGGCGCGAAGTTGACGCCCCCGTGCACGAGCAGCTCGAGGTTCGGGTATAAGTTGACCAGCCGGCCATCGCTCTCGGGCCGCCGCGCCCGCAGCTTGTCGCAGAAGATCAGGAGCCAGCTCGGCGTACCGGCGAGGCTGCGGATGTCCTGGGCAAGCGATTCGGGCGCGAGGCGCTCGATCTTTTCTTCCCAATCGCCGATCAGCGCCAGTTCGCGGCGCGGGAAATAGCGCCGGCGCGCCCACCACGGCATCTCCGCCACCATGATGCCGGAGAGATCGCCGCTGGCCACGCTGGGCGCCTCGGGGGTGAGCGCCTTGGACCCGCCGAGCATGAAGCTCAGCCCGCCGAGCACGCGGCTCTGCGGCCGGTGGCTGACGTGATAGGCCATCAAGTCGGCGGCGGCGCGGCGATTCGACGCGATCATCGCCTGCGAGCACGGGATGTACTTGGTCCGTCCCGTCGTCGTCCCGGACGTCGTCGCGAAGTAGGGGATCAATCCCGGCCACGTGCAGTCGCGCAAGCTTGGGAAGCTCGGCTGCCAATAGGCCTGCCACATGTCCTCGTAACGGCGCAAGGGGACGCGCGCCTGAAAATCGGCGACCGAGCGGATCGCCGCGAAGCCATGATCGCGGCCGAAGCGGGTATCCCGCGCGCGCCGCACCAGGGCCAGGAGCGTCGCCGCCTGTGTCGCCGGTCCGTCCGCGGCCGCCAACTGGCGGCAACGATAGGCCGCGTAGAGGCGAAGGAGAGCCGTCGCGTCGGTCACGCCGCGATCATGGCTCGAGCACCATGCGATGCGGAAACGCCTCGCGCACCGCGGCGAGCCGCAACGGCAGTTTGAGATATGCGCCGCGCCGCCATAGCGGTTCCTGATCCACGAAGGTGGAGCTGCCGAGCCAGCCGTCCTGACCGCCAAGCAGCAGGAAGTAGTTGGCATCCGCGTCGGCAAGATCCGAGATGTGGCGGGCCTGAGAGCCGAAGCCGGTGTAGTGCTGGCGTCGCGTCAGCTCGTGCGCCGTCTTCATCACGGTGGCGCTCGAGCCGGCCACCGCGTGGTCGGTGAAGCGGTAGCGCCGGCCGAGCAATGGGATGAATCGGAACGGGTGGGCGAGGCGCAGGCGATGCATCTCGCCCCAGGATCGGAATTGGCGCAGGCCCGCGGCCGCCGCGGCCGCCCCCGCCGCGATCGCCGGTGCCACGCGCGCCGCCGGGGC
>VGEJ01000304.1 GCA_016869335.1 Alphaproteobacteria bacterium
TCACCTCGACCGCCGACATTTCCGGCCGGAGGTCGTAGGTCGCCACCCGCGGCGAGGGGATGAGCACGCGATCCTCGCCGGGAAACGAGGTCTCCTGGCCGCCATTGAAGAAGAAGGTCACGTGCGCGTACTTCTCGGTCTCGGCGATCCGGAGCTGGCGCAGACCCGCCGCCGCGACCAGCTCGCCGAGCGTGTGATGCAGATCGAGCGGTGGGAACAGCGGCGCGATGCGGCGGTCGAGCGCCTCCGAGTACGAGACCATGCCAACGGCGGCGGCGAGCCGAGGCCGTCGGGCCCGTGGAAAGCCGGTGAAGTCGGGGTCGAGGATCGCGGCGAGGATCTCGCGAACGCGATCGGCCCGGAAATTGGCCATCAGCAGACCATCGCTCCCGGACATGCCGAGGTAATCCGCGAGCGGCCGCGGCACCACGAACTCATCGCTCTCGCCGGCCGCGTAGGCGGCGCGGATGGCGCTCGGCAGGTCGGGCATGCGCTCGCCCTCGCCAAGCGCCAAGGTGGCATAGGCCTTGGCCACCTGGTCCCAGCGGTTGTCGCGGTCCATCGCGTAGTAGCGCCCGGCGACCGAGCCCACGCGGACGCCGGGGAGGGCCTGCAGCACCGCGGCGGCGTACGCTTCGGCGCTTCTGGGCGGCGTGTCGCGGCCGTCGAGGAAGGCGTGCAGCCAGAGCGGAACGCCGCGCGCGCCGACTAGGCGCGCCAGCGCCACGATGTGGTTCTGGTGGGCATGCACCCCGCCCGGCGACAGCAACCCCATCAGGTGGCAGGCGCCGCCGGTTGCCGTGAGCCGCGCGATCAGGTCGGCGAGCACCGGGTTGGCGTCCAGCGAGCCATCCGCGATGGCGGCATCGATCCGCGGCATGTCCTGGAGGACCACCCGACCCGCGCCGATGGTCAGGTGGCCGACCTCGGAGTTGCCCATCTGCCCGCCGGGCAGCCCGACGGCGCCTGCGGCGGCATCGAGCAGCGCGTGCGGATGATCGCGCCACAATACGCTGAACACCGGTGTGCGTGCCCGGGCGATGGCGTTGTCCTCGCGCGCCTCGCGGTGTCCCCAGCCATCGAGCACGCACAGGACCACTGGGCGGCGGCGGGCGCTGCGTTCCACTGTCCCCTCCGAACAGACAATCTATATCAGCACGCACGACGCTGAAGAATGCGTTGCCGCCGCCGGAGGATCAGCGGCGGTCTACTGTACCGCGCGCTGGCGTTCAGAGAGGTCAGCCGACCACATCTTCTCGAGGTTGTAGAACGACCGGATGTCGGGCCGGAACAGATGCACGATCACGTCTCCGGCATCGATCAGCACCCAGTCGCACTGGCGCAGGCCCTCGGTGCGGACGCCCTGCCCGATGGACTTCAGACGCTGCACCACGTGCTCGGTGATGGCGCCGATCTGACGCTGCGAGCGACCCGTGGCCACGATCATGTAGTCGGCGATAGCTGATTTCCCGGCCAAGTCGATGGCCACGACGTTCTCGGCCTTGTCGGCCTCGAGTGACTCTACGACGAGTCGTAGCGCCGACGCGGGGTCGGCACGCATGTTGGCGGAACTAATGCCCGAACTCCTGACGTAGTTGTCCCACGCCCCTAACCTTGCGAGCGGCGGCCGGCGAGTCAAGCCCTCCGGCGGAGCGGATGGCGGTGGCCGAGGCGGGGTCGACTGCCGCCCACAGGAAGGTCCAGGCCGGCGGCCGCCGCCAGGCGAGCGTGGTCGCTCGCTCCTGCCGCAGGCGTGCATGGCGGAAAACCGAGGCTGCCGGGCCGGCCAAGGCGGTAAAGGAGTGCGCCGGCCGATCGAACACCGCGATCGGCACCTCGGCGAAGATGGCGCGCCAGCGATGCCAGCGTGGCATCTGGACCAGGTTGTCAGCTCCCATGATCCAGACGAAGCGATGGCGTGGGAACCGGCGCCGGATCGCCCGCAGCGTGTCGAGCGTCCGCCGCGTCCCAAGCCGCATCTCCAGGTCCGTGACCACGATCCGCGGGGCGGTCGCGAGCGCGCGAGCAACTGCCACCCGCTCGCCTAGTGATCGCATGCCGGCCACTGGCTTGAGCGGGTTCTGGGGCGAGACCAGCCACCACACCTGATCGAGCGCGAGGCGGTGCAGTGCTAGGCGGCTGATGTGCAGGTGGCCGGAGTGGGCGGGATTGAACGAGCCGCCGAGGAGGCCGACGCGTGGTCCGCGTCGCTGCCGCGCGCCGGCTGCCGCCGCCCGCCTCACGGGCGGACTTGGCCGGCGCCGTGCACCACGTACTTGTAAGTCGTCAGGCCTTCGAGACCGACCGGCCCACGCGCGTGCAGGCGCCCGGTCGAGATGCCGATTTCGGCGCCCATCCCGAACTCGCCGCCGTCGGCGAACTGGGTCGAGGCATTGTGCAGCACGATCGCACTGTCGACCTCGCCGAGAAAGCGCGCCGCCGCACCGGCGTCTTCGGTCACGATCGCCTCGGTATGGTGGGAGCCGTGTCGGGCGATGTGATCCATCGCCTCCTCGAGGCCAGAGACGACACGCACCGCGATGATGGCGTCAAGGTACTCGGTATCCCAGTCGGCTTCGGTCGCGGCCTCCACGTCGGGTACGACGCGGCGTGCCGCCTCATCGCCACGGACCTCGCATCCGGCGGCGCGCAGATCATCGACGATCGGCCGCAGGTGTGAGTGGGCGATACCCTGGTCGATGAGCAGCGTCTCGGCGGCGCCGCAGACGCCGGTGCGGCGCATCTTGGCGTTGACAACGACCCGCCGCGCCATCCCGATATCGGCCGCGGCATGAACATAGACGTGACAGTTGCCATCGAGGTGGGCGATCACCGGTATCTGGCTTTCGGCCTGCACCCGGGCCGTCAGGCTCTTGCCGCCGCGCGGCACGATGACGTCGACGAACGCCCGCGCGCGGAGGAGGGCGCCGACCGCGGCGCGGTCACTCGTCGGTACCAGCTGGATCGCGCCCTCGGGCAGCCCCGCCGCCGCGAGCCCGGCGTGGAGGCACGTGAGGATCGCCTGCGATGAGCGCACGCTCTCCGAGCCGCCGCGGAGGATCGCCGCGTTGCCGGCCTTGAGGCAAAGCGCCCCGGCATCGGCCGTCACGTTCGGCCGCGACTCATAGATGACGCCGATGACGCCGAGTGGTACCCGCACGCGGCTGATCCGCAACCCATTGGGGCGCGTCCATTCGGCGATGACGGCGCCGACCGGATCGGGCAAGCCGGCGATGGTCTCCAAGCTATCGGCCAGCGCCGCGATGCGCTGCTCGTTCAGCAACAGCCGGTTGGCCATCGCCGGACTGAGACCACGGGCGGCCGCAAGATCCTCAGCATTGGCCGATAGAATGGCGGAACGGCCGCTGCAGATGGCCGCGGCGGCGGCCCGCAGCGCCGCGTCCTTTCTGGCGGTCGAGGCACGCGCGAGCACCGCGGCGGCGGCGCGGGCAGCGCGGCCCATGGCCGTGATCAGCGCCTCGGCGTCGTCGGCGACAAGGGCGGGCCGTG
>VGEJ01000305.1 GCA_016869335.1 Alphaproteobacteria bacterium
GGCCTCGCGTACCCGCCGCGACCGCCGCCGCCGAGAGGCCGTGGTCGCGGAGCAGGTCGAGCGGCAAGCGGCAGCGTCCGAGCCGGGCATCCGAGGGCACCGCGCGGACCAGCTCGAGCAAGGCCCACGCTGTGCCGATGTGATGCGCCGCCGCCTGTGCCGCCGGCTCGCTAACCCCGAGGGCGCCGAGCACGGCCTCAAGCAGCAGCCCGGCGGTGTCTCCACCCCTTCGCTCGGCGTCCGCGAGGGTGTCCGCAGCGGCGGCGAAGTCGCGACTCCAACCATCGATCAGCCGCTGCATCGCCGATTCGGCAAGCCGTCCCTGCGCCAGCCCCTCTCGGAGCAACCGCACCTCGGGCTTGGGCTGCACCCGCTGCGCCGCCGCCCCCGCCACCGCCTCTCTCCACCACTTGAGCCGGAGCTCGCGCACGAGCGGCTCGCGCACCGCATCGCGCAGGCGCGCGATGTCTGCGTTGAACGCGTAGAGAGCCAGGAGCGCGGCCCGCGGCGGCGGAACGAATGTCAGGGTGGCCAAACGGTCGGGATCGTAGCGGCGCAGGAGGCGCACGCAATAGGCCGCCGCCTCGCCCACGGCCCCGGCTTGATCAGCCACCTGAGCTTGTCCCAACGGCCATCCCGAGGCCCAAAATATGGCGGTCCCGCGATTGCGAGCACTACCGATTGGCCTATAATGCCCCTTTCCCGGGACTGCGGTCCCGCTGCGCAGGGGGGTACGAGAATGAAAAACCCGCTCGAATCGCTGGCGACAACGATCGTCATGGGCGTCGTCCTGCTCGTGATCATGGTGCTCGTCGTGCATGCCATCGGCAGCTGAGGAACGGGAGGCAGAGATGATGGAGTTCGTCGCGTATGACTGGTGGGCCTTCCTGTTCCGTTTTCTGCACGTCGTTGCCGGCATCATGTGGATCGGCTTGCTGTGGTACTTCAACTTCGTCCAGATCCCGACGATGCCGAAGATCCCGGACGAGCTGAAGCCGGCTGTGAGCAAGCACATCGCGCCGGCCGCGCTGTTCTGGTTTCGCTGGGCCGCGGCGGCGACCTGGGTAACCGGCATCATCCTTGCCGCGATGAGCGGCTATCTCGGCGACGCGATCATCATCGGGCTCGGCGACGGCGTCGCCAAGCACGCGGCCATCGGGATCGGCATGTGGCTTGCCACGATCATGGCATTCAACGTCTGGTTCCTGATCTGGCCGAACCAGAAGAAGGCGCTCGGCATCGTCGAGGCCACGGCTGACGAAAAGAAGAAGGCCGGGCGAACGGCGATGCTGGTATCGCGGACCAACACCATGCTGTCGATCCCGATGCTCTACGCCATGGTCTCGGCGCAGAACATCTGGTAGCACACGCGCCTGTTCGTTGTGGTGCGAAGGGGGCCCGCGGTCCCCTTCGCTCTGTCAGGCCGGAGCGATCAGTGCGCCCGCCACCCTCCGGTCCTCGGCCACCAGGACGTTGAAGGTCCGGCACGCAACACCGGTGTCCATCGTCTCCGCCGCGATGCCGGCGGCGCGCAGTGGCGCGCACAGCCGCTCCGGCAACAGGAGCCGGCGCGCCCCGCAGCCGATCAGGAGCAGGTCGGTCTAGCCGGCCGCCGCGAGCACGGGCGCAAAATCGGCGGGCGTGAGCGCCGCGAAATCGGTCGCCGGCCCCGCCAGGGTCTGCTGTGGGAGCACTAGCACCGCGCCGGGCCACTGCCGTCCGCCCACCCGAAAACTGCCGCCGCCATAGGATTGGATGGTATCCCGCCGGGTGCTCGGCGCCGGGATAAGGCCCACGGCCTAGCTCGTCGGCGACTTCGCCGGGCGCCCCGCCTTTTCACGTACCTGCCCGACGCCGAGATAGATGAGCACCGGCGCGGCGATGAAGATCGACGAGTAGGTGCCGATCAGTACGCCCCAGATCATGGCGATCGTGAAGCTCCGGATCACCTCGCCACCGACCACCAATAGCGCAAGGGTCGCAAGCAACGCGGTGAAACCGGTAAGGGTCGTCCGCGAGAGCGTGGCATTGACGCTGAGATCAATCAACTCCGGTAACGACATCGTCTTGAACTTGCGCAGGTTTTCGCGGATGCGATCGTATACCACGACGGTGTCGTTCATCGAGTAGCCGATGATCGTCAGGAGCGCCGCCACCGTGGCCAGGTTGAAATCGAGGCCGGTGATCACGAACAGCCCGATCGTCGTGAGCACGTCATGGACCAGCGCAACGACCGCGCCGAGGCCGAACTGCCACTCGAAGCGGAACCAGAGGTAGACGAGCTGCGCCAGCACCGCGAGGCCGAGCGCGATGAAGCCGCCCCGGACCAGCTCGCCGCCGACCTTGGGCCCGACGACCTCGACGCGGCGGTAGTCCACCTCGCCCGAGATCGCCGCCTTCAGGGCCTGTTTGACGGTGTCCACGGCCGCCTGCTGTGCCGCCTCGCCGCCCTCCTGGCGCTCGACCCGAATGAGGACATCGCTCGCCTCGCCGAACTCCTGGATCGCCACCTCGCCGAGTCCGAGTCCCGAGAGCGTGGTCCTGATCAGGGCGACGTCGGCGACCCCGGGCGTGCGCACCTCCATGAGGATGCCGCCGCGGAAGTCGATGCCGTAGTTGAGCTGGAACAGCGCGAACAGCACGATCGCCACGACATTGGCGATGAGCGAGCCGCCGACCGCCCACCGGTGCCAGCGCATGAACGGGATGCGGGTGTCGTCGGGGATGAGGCGGATCTTGCGCATCAGCGCGCTAGAGTGCCAGCGCCGCCGGCCGCCGACGCCGGAGCCAGAGGACGACGAGCAGGCGGCTCACCGTGACCGCCGTGAACATCGAGGTCACCACGCCGATCGTGAGCGTCACCGCGAAGCCCTTCACCGGGCCGGAGCCGAACAGATACAGCAGCACGGTGGCAAAGATGGTCGTGAGATTGGAGTCGATGATGGTGGCCATCGCCCGCCGGTAGCCGGCCTCGATCGCCGCGAACGGGGTCTTGCCGGCGCGGGTTTCCTCGCGGATGCGCTCGTAGATCAGCACGTTGGCGTCCACGGCCATGCCGATCGTGAGCACGACGCCGGCGATGCCGGGCAGCGTCAGCGTCGCCTGCAGTCCTGACAGCACCGCGCCCATCAGGACCATGTTGATGATCAGCGCGACGTTCGCGAACAGGCCGAACAGCCCGTAGACCGTCAACATGAAGGCGATCACGAGGAGAAACGCCACAACCCCGGCGACCTGCCCTTGGGCGATCGAATCCGAGCCGAGGTCGGGGCCGACCGAGCGCTCCTCGATCACCTGGAGCGGCGCCGGCAGGGCGCCGGCGCGCAACAGAATGGCGAGGTCGTTGGCCTCCTCGACGGTGAACTGGCCGCTGATCTGACCGGCGCCGCCGAGGATCGGCTCTCGGATAACGGGAGCGCTGATGACCTTGCCGTCGAGCACGATGGCGAACGGCCGGCCGACGTTCTCCTTGGTCACCTCGCCGAA
>VGEJ01000306.1 GCA_016869335.1 Alphaproteobacteria bacterium
GCGCAGCGTGCCGTCGCGCCCGCGCAGCACGAATACCGGCCAACCGGCGACGCTCTGGGCGACGTAGTCACCCGCGTCCGCGAGCATGCTTTCATGCGCGAACAGCAGCCACTCGCGTGCGAACACGCGCTCGCGCTCGGCCTGGTAGATCATCGGATCGTGGTACCAGCTCGCGGGAAGCGTCGTTGCGCGTGCAAGGTCTTCTCCCACGGGCTCGCCGGTCGCCATCGTTGAATACCTAGCCAGAGCCGTCTTGGCAACGCAACCGGGTGCCCGGCTCGGTCGGGCGCCGCGCCGTGAGCCGCAGCGCGATTGACCGCCCGGCGCGGCCGGTGGAGCATTGCATCCCTATCGCACCGCGGCACACCATGCCTTACCTCCTCGCGATCGACCAGGGTACCACCAGTTCGCGCGCGATGGTGTTCGATCCCGCCGGCGGGCCGCTGTCCACGGCGCAGGAAGCTCTGACGGCGCACTTTCCCCGCCCCGGCTGGGTCGAGCAGGATGCCGAAGAGATCTGGCGCACGACGTTGGCCTCATGCCGCGCGGTTCTCGCCCGTCATGACGTCGGCGCCGTCGCAGCGATCGGCATCAGCAATCAGCGCGAGACGACGGTTCTGTGGGAGCGGGACAGCGGCCGGCCGCTGTACCCGGCCATAGTGTGGCAGGACCGCCGCGGCGCCGAGGCGTGCCGGAAGCTCCGCGCGGTCGGAGCCGAGGAGCTCATCACCGCGCGCACCGGCCTGCGCGCCGATTCCTATTTCTCGGCGACCAAGCTCGCATGGCTGCTCGGAGTCATCCCCGGGGCGCGCAGGCGCGCGGAGGAGGGCAAGCTCGCCTT
Organism: Alphaproteobacteria bacterium; assembly: GCA_016869335.1. Classification (GTDB taxonomy): domain Bacteria; phylum Pseudomonadota; class Alphaproteobacteria; order VGEJ01; family VGEJ01; genus VGEJ01. The sequence goes on from VGEJ01000306.1 coordinate 842, forward strand.
CGGCACGATCGATACGTTCCTCCTGTGGCGCCTCACCGGCGGACGGGTGCACGCCACCGACGCGACCAACGCCAGTCGTACCCTCCTGTTCGACATCCACCGCCAGCACTGGGATTCCGAGCTCCTGGCGCTGTTCGGTATTCCTCGTGCCGTGCTGCCTGATGTGCTCGACAGCGCCCAGCACTTCGGTACGAGCGACCCGGTGGTGCTCGGCCAGGCACTTCCCATCGCAGGCATCGCCGGCGATCAGCAGGCGGCCGCGATCGGGCAGGCGTGCTTACACCCGGGGATGGCCAAGGCTACGTACGGCACCGGCGGTTTCGTGCTGGTCAACACCGGCGTGCGGCCGGCCCGCTCTCGCCACGGACTCCTCACGACGATCGCCTATCGGCTCGACGGCCAGACGACCTATGCGATCGAGGGCAGCATCTTCAACGCGGGGACGGCGGTGAAGTGGCTCCGCGACGCGCTGGGCGTGATCCCCGACGCCTCCATGACGGCGGCGCTGGCCGGCGGCCTCCCCGACAACCGCGGAGTCTACCTCGTGCCGGCGTTCACCGGCCTCGGCGCGCCCTATTGGGAACCGGAGGCACGGGGTGCGATCTTCGGGCTGACGCGCGATACCGGCCCGGCGGAGCTCGCGCGGGCGGCGCTCGAGGCGGTGGGCTACCAGACCCGCGACCTGTTCGAGGCCCTCGGCGGCGACGGCGTCGCCCGCCCTATCGTCCTGCGCGTCGACGGCGGGATGGCGGACAACGACTGGCTGCTCCAGTTCCTCGCCGACATGCTGGAGGTTCCGATCGAACGGCCGGCGAGCGTGGAGAGCGCCGCGCAGGGCGTCGCCTACCTCGCCGGCCTCACCGTCGGGATGTTCGCCTCGCCGGCCGCCATTGTCGCCGACTGGCGTGCGGCACGCCGGTTCGAGCCGGCCATGTCCGCCGCCGAGCGCGCCGCGCTGTGGGCCGGCTGGCAGCGCGCACTGGCGCGGGTCCGCGAGTGACGGCGCGGGCACCTGGCGCGGCGGCGGGCCGCGGCCGCCTCGGAGCCGTGGCCTTGGCCCTCTACGACTGGGTCAACTCCCCCTTCACGACCGTCATCATCACGTTCGTGTTCTCCGCCTACTTCGCCCGCGGGGTCGCGCCCTCGACCGAGATCGGCACATCGCACCGTGGCGGCGGCGGATTGGCGGCGGCGGCCGGGCCACACTGCCGCACGCCCATGGCGCGCAGGGTCGCGGCCAGCGCCGCGAGCAATCCGGCGATTTCGTCCGCGCCGATCGCCCCGATGCAGCCGATGCGGAAGCTCTCGACCGCGGTGGTCTTGCCCGGATAGAGCACGAAGCCGCGGCGGCGCAGACCGTCGTAAAGCGCGCCGAAGTCATAGGCCGGGTCGGCCGGCGCATGGAACGCGACGACGATCGGCGACTGCACTGCGGGATCGAGGAGAGGCACGAAGCCGAGTCGGGCCATCCCCGCGCACAGCTGACGGCAGGTGGCCACGTAGCGGGCGCCGCGCGCCGCCACGCCACCGGCTGCCGCATGCGCCGCGAGCGCGGCCGCCAGCGCTGCGACGACATGCGTCGGCGGGGTGTACCGCCACATGCCCGTGCTGTGCAGGAACGACCATTGGGCGGCGATATCGAGCGCGACCGAGTGGCTGTTGCCCGCGGCGGCGGCCAGAACATCGGCCCGTGCGATGACGAAGCCGACGCCGGGTGCCGCTTCGAGGCACTTGTTCGAGGAGCCGGCGAGCGCCACGCATGGCAGCTTGGCCGGCGCCAAAGGCAGCGCGCCGAACGAGCTGATCGCGTCCACCAGCAGCGCCCGCCCCGCGCGCGTGACGATCGCTGCGACCTCGCTAAGCGGGTTGAGTATGCCGGTCCCGGTCTCGCAGTGCACGACCCCGACGTGGGTCACCGCCGCGTCGCGCGCGAGCAGCACGGCGAGCGCGGTGGAATCGAGCGGCGCCCCCTCGGCGCTCTCGATCAGCGTGACGGCACGGCCCGCCGTGCGCGCGCCGGCGGCCATGCGCTGGCCGTAGGCGCCGTTCGCCAGGACGCAGAGCTTGCCGCCGCGCGGCACCAGGGTCCCGATCATCGCCTCGACCGCGTAGGTGCCGCTGCCCTGGAGCGGCACGCAAGCGAAGCCCCGGGGATCCTCGGCTATCACGAGGAGTGCCTCGCAGACCTCGGCGGTCAGGCGCTTGAACGGAGCGTCCCACGATGGCCAGTCGCGCAGCATGGCCTCGCGCGTGGCGCGCGCGGTGGTTACCGGACCGGGAGTGAGAAGAACGGGGTCGCGTTCGGTCATGGCGGCACGCTAGCTCGGGCCCGGTGGCAGGCCAAGGGCGCCACCGGTGCATATGGTTCCGTGATCACTGCGGCGCTCCCCCAACCAGGCTATCCTGCCCGAATGCCGGCCGTGCCGGCAGCCCGGAGAACACCATGGCCGAGCGCAAACCACCGGCAAGCGAGACACCCGTGGCGTTCGAGAGCGCTCCGGAGGCGCTCGGCTTCACGCTCGGACCCTATCGGCTCGACCTCCCGCCGGCCGGCGCCGCAGCAATGCCAGGCGATCCCGCGGGCTCGCATCGGCGTGGGATGGCGCTCCTCAACGCGGGACG
>VGEJ01000307.1 GCA_016869335.1 Alphaproteobacteria bacterium
ATGGTGCACCTCGAGGGCGAAGGCGTCCCGTTTCGCCAGCGCCAGGTGGACGACCAAGGGCTCTATCAGCTGTTCCTGTTCGACCCCAACGGGGTCAAGATCGAACTCAACTTCGCCGCGGAGGAAGCCAAGGGCCTGCGCGCCGACGTGATGGCGACGGATCTGCCGGCCTATGGCGGATCAGAGCGGCGCGGCGTTTAGGCCCCCGCGGGAGTTCCCCGGCGCTGCTCGGCCGGCGCGATCAGCGCGGTCGCGGCGCGCTCGGCTTCGTACATCGCGGCGTCGGCCTCGGCGAGCACGGCGTGCCCGGTCCTGCGCCCGTCATATGCGGCCATGCCGACGCTGGCCCGGACGGCGATGCGGCGGCCCTGCGCATCGACCGTCAGGTTGTCGAGCAGGCGTTTAAGGCGGTAACCACGGCTGCGGGCCTCCTCGGGCGTCGCATTCACCAGTACGGCGACGAACTCATCACCGCCAACGCGAGCGACGAGATCGGAATCACGGACGTTCGCCGCGATCGTTCGCGCGATCTCGTACAGGACGAGGTCGCCCGCCGGGTGGCCGTGTCGATCGTTGATGGACTTGAAGCCATCGACGTCTATGAAGACGACGAGGCCTTCGTGACCATGGCGGCGCGCCGCCGATAGCGCGGCGCCGAACTGGCGTTCGAGGCCGCGCCGGTTGAGGAGGCCGATCAGGGGGTCGGTGGTCACCTGCGCCTCGAGCTCGGCGATACGCGCGCGCTGGGCATCAACCTCGTGCTCGAGCTGGCGCATTCGCTCGGTGACCTGGCGCAAGGACACGCGGTCTTCTCCCGCGGCACCCCGGCGCTCGGCGCCAACGGAGGTCCCGCCGAGCGGCAGTATCGACGCGATGGATGCCACGCCACCCCTCCCACTACAGGCCGGGAGTGCTGCTGCAATGGCTGTGCCACCCTCGCGGGTACCAACAAGCGGCGATACCGCGCAGTGCGCCGCCTTTCGCTTGCGGACACCCGTTGCCGGGCGGTAGATTCTGCCGCCTGCGGAGTGAGAAAGTTGCCTGCCATCGGTCGTGCGGCGAGGGGCCGCGGCGACCTTGGCGGCTTCCTTGACGTGGTACATGGCACAGCCGACTCTATGCCGCAGAATCGTCGCGCTCGTGCTTGGTTGTCAGTTGGCGACGACAGCGGCGGGCGCCGTCTCGCTACAGTCCCATCGCGCTGTCTACGACCTCAGTCTCGAATCGGCTGAGAGCGCGAGCGGCGTGGCCGCTCTCGATGGCCGCCTTGTCGCCGAGTGGCAGGACGGGTGCGATGGCTACGTTTTCAATCAGCGGAATGTCACCCGGCTCCATTATCAAGACGGTGAGGAGTATTTGAGCGACTACCGCGTCGCGACCTGGGAGGCGCGCGATGGCTTGGCGATGCGCTTTGACGTCGAGGACCGCTTGGACGGCGAACCGATCGAGCGCTTCCGAGGGCAGGCGAGACTGGTGGCCCGGGGCGGGGCGGGCGAGGTCGTATTCAACGACCCGGCAGAGACCCGGCCGCTGGAGCTCAGCCCCGGGACGATCTTCCCATCGGAGCTGACGGAGGCGGTACTGCGCGAGGCGGGGCGGGGCACCCGCTACATGCACTATCGGCTCTTCAATGGCACCGGCCCAGAGGGCGTGTACGAGGTGTCGGTGTTCGTCACGGCGCTCTACGCCGCCGCCGATGCGGAGGTACGCCCGCTGCTCAGCGGCGTCGCATCGTGGCGCCTGCACCTCGCGTACTTCACCGAGCCAGGGGGCGGGCTGCCCGAGTACGAACTCGGCTTTCGCGTTTACGCCAACGGCATTGCCACGGACTTTGAAATCGACCACGGCTACTTCGCCGTGCGTGGCACGCTGGTCGAGCTTGCGCCCCTGCCCAAGATCTGCTGATCAGTCTTCATCCGTGGGCGGCCATAGCCAGGCCGCGCCCCGCACCCCGCCGCTGTCACCGTGCTGGGCGGGCACGAGGCGCGTCCGAACAACGTCGGAGAACGTGTACGCGCCCCAGTGCTGCGGCACGGTGCGGTACAGGCGCGCGCCGCCGAGAACGATGACGTCGGGTCGAGCACGTTGATGATCGTCTCCAACGCCTTCGCCATGCGCCTCTCGTAGCGCCCCATCGTGGCGACCGCTGCCGCTTCGCCGGCGTCGGCGCGGCGTCCGATCTCCGCCGCGTCGAGCGCTGTCCCGCCGGCCACCGCGTGGTCGGGCCACCGCGTGGTCGGCGGCGAGGCCCGGCCCCGACAAGAAGGTCTCGATGCAGCCGCACTTGCCGCAATAGCAGCGCCGGCCGGGCAGCTCGTCGGGCTCGGGCCAGGGTAGTGGGTTATGGCCCCACTCGTCGGCGATCGCGTTGTGGCCGGTGAGCGGGCGCCCGTGCACGACGATGCCGCCGCCCGTACCGGTGCCGGCGATGACACCGAACACGACCGCGGCACCGGTGCCGGCGCCGTCCACGGCCTCCGAAAGCGCGAAACAGTTGGCGTCGTTGGCGACCCGCACCGGGCGGCCCAGCCGGGCCTCGAGATCGCGATCCAACGCATGGCCGATCAGCCACGCGGCGTTCGCGTTCTCGACCAGCCCGGTCGCCGGCGAGGTGATGCCGGGTATGCCGACCCCGACGGTTGCCGGGCGGTCCAGCCCCCGTTCGAGCGTGGCGACGAGGACCGCGATCGCCGCCAATGTGCCCTCGTAGTCGGGCGGCGTGGCGAGCCGCTGACGCGGCCCCTCGTTCCCGGCGGCGTCGAACACCACGCCCGCGATCTTGCTGCCGCCGAGATCGATACCGATCCGCGGTATCATGGTCCCGTGCGGTAACGATTTGTTAACCGCACGAAGCGCACAATTCCGCGCTCGGGGCTCGTGCGATACGCCGCGCGACCGATCATGCACCTTTCCATCGTCCACCCGCATCAGCGATCATGGTGCCAGCCAGCGAGGGCCGCAGCGACATGAAGAAGGTACTGATCGTAGAAGACAACGACCTGAACATGAAGCTGTTCAACGATCTGCTGCGCGCCAACGGCTACCTGACCGTGCAGACCCGGGATGGGACGGAGGCGTTGAGCTTGTGCCGCACGGCGCGACCGGACCTCGTCCTCATGGACATCCAGCTTCCCGGCATCTCGGGGCTCGAGATCACCCGCATGATCAAGGAGGATCCCAGCCTCCGCTCGATCCCGATCATCGCGGTCACCGCCTTCGCGATGAAGGGGGACGAGGACAAGATCCGCAAGGGCGGCTGCGAGGCCTACGTCGCCAAACCGATCCGGATCGAAGAGTTCATCGGCGTCGTGCGGCGACTGTTGGGCGACGAGGAGCCGCTCGCGCGGGCGGCGGGCCGGCTCTAGCAGGCTGCTGAAGAACGGTTGGTTCCTCTGAGGCGGCGGCTGGCGTGACGGCGAGCGGGGGTGGCATCGAAGCGGCCAGGGCG
>VGEJ01000308.1 GCA_016869335.1 Alphaproteobacteria bacterium
AGCGGTCGCATCCCGCGTCCTCCACCATCCAGCACACCAGATCGGCAAAACCGATGCCTGCGTGCGCCGCGATCTCGGGCACCAGCGAGAGCGGCGTCATGCCGGGTTGGGTGTTGACCTCGAGCAGGAAGAGCGCTGGCCCGCCGGGCTGGGTGTCGTCATAGCGCAGGTCGGCGCGAGACACCCCGCGGCAACCGAGCACACGATGAGCGGCCAGCGCCAGGCGCTCCGCCTCCGCGTAGTCGGCCGCCGGCAGCGGCGCCGGCATGATGTGGCGGGAGCCACCTTCGACGTACTTCGCGTCGTATGTATAGAAGCGCGCCTTGGGCTCGATCTCGATCACGCCGAGCACCCGCTCGCCCATCACGGCAACGGTGATCTCGCGGCCGGGGACATAGCGCTCGACCAAGACCTGCTCGCCGAACTGCCAGCTGCCGTTGAGCGGGGGAGCGTTCTCTCCGACAGCGACGATGGTGACGCCGACGCTCGAACCCTCGGCGGTCGGCTTGATGACGTAGGGCGGCGGCAACACGCGCCCGCGCGCCGCCTCCGCGCGCGAGACGACCACACCCTCCGGAGTGGGAATGCCCGAGAGCGCGAACAGCCGCTTGGCGGCCGGCTTGTCCATTGCAAGAGCCGAAGCGAGCACCCCGGAGTGGGTGTAAGGCAGGCGCAGCGTCTCGAGGATGCCCTGGACGCGTCCATCCTCGCCGAAACGACCGTGCAGCGCATTGAACACGACGTCGGGCCGCAGCGCCGCCAGCACCTGCGCGATGTCGTGGCCGACATCGATCTCGGTCACCCGGTAGGCGCGTTCGCGCAGGGCGTGCGCCGCGGCCGCGCCGCTGATCAGCGACACCTCGCGCTCGGCCGAGAGCCCGCCCTTGAGCACGGCGACGTGCGTCTTCACGTTGCCCTCTCCGCGGCGAGGACGGCGACCTGGCCGATGCGTACGATCTCCCATTCGAGGGCGACGCCAGTCGTCTGCAGCACCCGCCGCCGCACCTCTTCGCCCAGGGCCTCAAGATCGGCCGCGCTGGCGCCACCGGTGTTGATCAGGAAGTTGCAGTGCTGCTCCGAGACCATGGCGGCGCCGCGCCTGAGCCCGCGGCAACCGGCCCGATCGATCACTTCCCAGGCGCGGGCGCCGGGCGGATTGCGGAAAGTGCTGCCGCCGGTGCGGCTCCGGACCGGCTGGCTCTCGTGCCGGGCAGTCTTGATCTCCGCAATGCGGGCGCGAATCGCATCGGGCGCCGCCGGCTCGCCGTGCAGCGTCGCGGCCAGGAAGATCCAGTCCGGCGGTACCCGACACGCGCGATACCGGAAGCCGAGCGCCGCGGCCTCGAGCGCGTGGAGGGAGCCGTCCGGCGCCATCGCTTCCGCCCGGCGCACGACATCGGCCATCTCGCGGCCATAGGCCCCGGCGTTCATGCGGAGCGCACCGCCGATCGTGCCCGGCACGCCGCTCAGGAACTCGATCCCGCCGAGGCCCGCGGTGACGCTCGCCTCGGCCACGTTGGCATCGAGCACCGCGGCGCCGACCTGAACCTCGGTGCCCGCCATCGCCAGGCCGGCGAAGTCGCGGCCCAGCCTCACCAAGACCCCCGGCACGCCGCCGTCGCGGACCAGGAGGTTCGAGCCGACCCCCATCACCGTGACCGCGACGTCGGCCGGCTTGGCGCGCAGGAAGTCCCGCAGATCGGCCCGGTCTGCCGGGCGAAACATCACCTCGGCCACGCCGCCGACACGAAACCACGTGATCGCAGCCAGCGCAACGTTCTCCGCGTAACGACCGCGAACCGGCGGCAGGCGGTCGAGCAGGCGTGCGGTGCGGCGCAACGGCACCATCACCCCCGCCCTCCGCGCGCCACCGGCTCGCGCGCCACCGGCCGCACCGCCAGCTGACGCGGCAGGGCGTGCGCCCATGCCGTGATGCTGCCGGCGCCCAAGCACACGACCACGTCGCCGGCCTGGGCGAACTCACCCACCGCTCCAGCCAGGTTCTCCGGGCCGGTCAGGGGACGCACGTTGCGGTGACCATGGCGGCGCAGACCCTCGACGAGGGCATCGCGCGTGACGCCCTCGATCGGCGCCTCGCCCGCGGGATAGATATCCGCAACGATCACCGCCTCGGCCTCGTTGAAGCAGGTGCAGAAGTCGTCGAACAGATCGCGCAGCCGGGTGTAGCGGTGCGGTTGCACGACTGCGATGATGCGGCCCGTGAACGCTTGGCGCGCCGCCGCCAGCACCGCTGCGATCTCGACCGGGTGGTGCGCGTAGTCGTCGATCACCGTGATGCCGCGGGCCTCACCGGTCCGCGTGAAGCGCCGGCGGACGCCGCCGAAGGTGCCCAGCGCCTTGCGCGTCACGTCGTCCGACAGTCCCATCTCGCGGCCGACGGCGATCGCGGCGAGCGAGTTCTGGACGTTGTGCGCCCCGACCATGGGCAGCCGCAGCCCGGTAATCGCCTGGGTATCGCCGCTGCGCCGGTCGGTCACGAACACGTCGTACTCGGCCCCCGCCGGCATGAGTCTGATGTTGACCGCCCGGACGTCGGCCAGCGGGTTCATGCCGTAGGTGACGATCTTGCGATCCGAGATGCGGCCGATGAGCGTCTGCACCTCGGGGTGGTCGATGCAGAGCGCGGCAAAACCGTAGAAGGGGATGTTGGCGACGAAGCTCTGGAACGCCGCCCGTTCCGCCTCGAAGCTGCCATAGAAGTCAAGATGCTCGCGGTCGATGTTGGTGACAACGGCGATGGTTGCCGGCAGTTTGACGAAGGTGCCGTCCGACTCGTCGGCCTCCACGACCATCCAGTCGCCGCCGCCGATCCGCGCGTTGGTACCGTAGGCGTTGATGATGCCGCCGTTGATCACGGTCGGATCGAGCCCCGCCCCGTCCAGCAGCGCCGCGATCATCGAGGTCGTGGTCGTCTTGCCATGCGTGCCGCCGATGGCAATCGACCATTTGAGGCGCATCAGCTCGGCCAGCATCTCGGCCCGTTGCACGACCGGAACGAACCGCTCGCGAGCGGCGACCACCTCGGGATTGCTGGGCGGCACGGCGGATGATGCGACCACCACGCGCGCATCGCCCAGGTTCGACGCGGCATGCCCGACGAAGGTGCGCACGCCCTGGCCCTTGAGACGCTGGACGTTGGCGTTCTCGACCAGATCGCTGCCCTGCACGCGGTAGCCCAGGCTCTGCATCACTTCGGCAATGCCGCTCATGCCGATGCCGCCGATGCCGACGAAGTGGATCACGCCGATGTCGAGCGGCAAGGCCCTCATCGCGGCGCCCCCGCCATGCCTTCGACGAGATCGGCGAGCGCCCCGGCCGCTTCGGGCCGGCCGAGAGCGCGCGCGTGCCGTGCGGCCGCCGCCAGCGTCGCGGGTGCCGCGAGCAGCGTCGTCAACCGCTCG
>VGEJ01000309.1 GCA_016869335.1 Alphaproteobacteria bacterium
TCCGGGACCGGTGCCGGCGCGATGTCGCCGAGAGCGCTCTCCGAGTCCCAGGATGGCTCCAAGAGGTCGAGCGGCGGCTCGATGGCGGGGCCGGCGGCGCTCGCCGCCTCGAGCGTGGCGAGGGCGAGCGCGAGGCCGCCCCACGCGGCAACGCCGTGACGCCGAACGCCGGCCATCAGAAGAGCGAGCCCTGGCCGCCCGGGCCGGACGGTTTGCGCGGCCGCGGCGGCGTGCTGGACGCGGCCCCGCTCGCCGTCGCGTCGACGGCGCCGTCGCGGAACTCGACCGCGATCGGCATGCCTGCGCGGATCCCGCGTAAGCTCGTGATCGGGCGCTGCCGATCATCGCGCACCACGGCGAACCCGCGCTCGAGGACGCTGCGATAGCTCAGGCTGCTGAGCAGTTTGGCCTGCGCCGCAAGCCGGCTGTCGCGGTCGTCGAGACCGCGGGCGAGGGAGCGCCCGAGCACAGTGCCAAGCACTGTCAGTCGCCGCTCGCCGTCGGTGACAAGCCGGGTCAGGACGAGCGGCCTGAGCCGGCCACGCAGCGCCGCCAGGGGGAGGCTGGCTTCCGCGACATGACGCCGGAGATCATGTTCGAGGAGCCGAGAGACCTGGCCGAGCGCGGCGGCGGCGCGCTCGATGCGGCGGGTGATGGCGGCCGGGGTCAGGCGCTGGGCAAGCTGCGCGAACCCGGCGCGGCGCTGCTCGTGGCCGATCCGGAGCGCGCGACCCAGGCGGCCACCGAGCTCATCGAGGCGCTGCGCGGCGCCCTCGATCGCCGCCCGCGGATCGCGCACCCCGCGCCGGGCCGAGCGCAGCTCCGCCGCGAGCGCCGCGAAGTGCCGGGTGAGTACTCCGGTGAGACGCTGGCGCGCGCCGCCGACGTCCACCCACAGCTCGCTCCGCACCGGCACCGCCATCTCGGCAGCAGCGCTCGGGGTCGGGGCGCGGCGGTCGGCGGCGAAGTCGATCAGCGTCGTGTCGGTCTCGTGTCCGACCGCGGCGATCAACGGAATCGCGCTCGCGGCGGCCGCGCGGACCACGGCCTCCTCGTTGAACGCCCACAGGTCCTCGATGCTGCCGCCGCCACGGGCGACGATCAGCACGTCCGGGCGCGGCACCGGATCACCGGGAAGCAAGCGGTTGAAGCCGGCGATCGCGGCTGCGATCCGCTCCGCCGCGCCCTCGCCTTGCACCGGCACCGGCCACACCAGGACGTGGCGCGGGAAGCGCTCGCGCAGGCGATGCAGGATGTCGCGGATGACCGCGCCGGACTCCGAGGTGACGACGCCGATGACGTCGGGGAGGTGGGGCAGGGGCTTCTTGCGGGCGGCCGCGAACAGCCCCTCCGCCGCGAGCCTCCGGCGGCGCTGCTCCAGGAGCGCCATCAGAGCGCCGATGCCTGCGGGCTCCAAGGACTCGATGACGATCTGGTACTTGGAGCGTCCGGGGTAGGTCGTGATGCGGCCGGTACAGATCACCTCGAGCCCGTCCTGCGGCATGAAGCGCAGGTGCTGCGCCGTCAGCCGCCAGCACACCGCCTCGATGAGTGCCTCGGAGTCCTTAAGGCTCAGATAAAGGTGGCCCGACGCATGGCGCTTGAAGCCCGAGACCTCGCCCCGGACGCGCACGCGGCCGAAGCTCTCCTCGACCACACGCTGCAGGGCGAGGGAGACCTGCGTGACGGTCAGGACCGGGAGATTGTGCGCCCCCTCGCGCGTTCCGCCCGCGGTTTCGGTCATGCCTGGGTTGGTCGTGGGTGGGGCGCATGATACAAGACCGCCGCCAGAGCCGGAAGCGCAGCCGATGAACGTGTTGGTGGTGGGGTCGGGAGGGCGCGAGCACGCGCTGTGCTGGGCGATCGCGGGCTCGGCGCTGACCGACAAGCTCGTGTGCGCGCCCGGCAACGCCGGCATCGCGGCCCTCGCGCGCTGTGTCGCGGTGGCGGCCACCGACCTCGCCGGCCTTCTCACCCTGTGCCGCGACGAGGCGATCGATTTCGTTGTCGTCGGGCCGGAAGCACCCCTGGTTGCGGGGCTCGCCGACCGGCTCAGCGCGGCCGGAATCAAGGTGTTCGGGCCGAGCGCGGCGGCGGCCGCGATCGAGGGCTCGAAGGTGTACTGCAAGGAGCTCTGCCGCCGCCACGGCATTCCTACGGCGCCGTTCCGTGTGTTTGCGGACGCCACCCGCGCCCGGGCGTACGTGCGCGAGCGGGGCGTCCCCCTCGTCATCAAGGCCGATGGGCTCGTTGCTGGCAAGGGTGTGGTCGTCGCCGCGAGCGAGGACGAGGCCGTGGCGGCGATCAAGGCGATGTTCGGCGGCCAGTTCGGCGCCGCCGGACAACGGGTGATCGTCGAGGATTGCCTGATCGGCGAAGAGGTGAGCTTCATCGCATTGGTCGATGGCCGCCACTGCTTGCCGCTCGCCGCGGCCCAGGATCACAAGCGAGTGGGCGAGGGCGATCGCGGACCCAATACCGGCGGCATGGGCGCCTATTCGCCGGCGCAGGCGCTCACCCCCGCGCTCCAAGGCGCGGTCATGGATCGCATCATGCGACCGGCGGTCGCCGCCCTGGCGGCGGCGGGTCGGCCGTTCGTGGGCGCGCTCTACGCCGGGCTGATGCTCACGGCGGACGGCCCCCAAGTGCTCGAGTTCAACGCCCGCTTCGGCGATCCCGAGTGCCAGGTGATCCTGCCGCGGCTGCGCTCCGACATCCTGCCGGCGCTGATCGGCGCGAGTGATGGAATGTTGGCGAGCGTCGATCTGCGCTGGCGGTCGGACGCCGCGCTCTGCGTCGTCCTGGCGAGCCGCGGCTATCCCGGCAACCATGCGCGGGGCGAGGCGATTCGCAACCTGGCAGCGGCCGAGGCGCTGCCCGATGTCCTGGTGTTCCACGCCGGCACGGCGCGGCGCGAGGGCCGCCTGGTTGCCGAGGGCGGGCGCGTGCTCGGCGTGACCGCGCTGGCGCCGACGCTGCGCCTCGCGCAGCGGCAGGCTTACGCCGCGGTCGATCTGATCGACTGGCCGGGCGGTTTCTGCCGCCGCGACATCGGCTGGCGGGCGCTCGCCGTGCCCGAGCGCTAGCGGCGCTCGCGGAAGAACTGGCGCAAGAGCGCAGCCGCGGCCTGTTCGGCCACGCCGCCGTAGACCTCGGGGCGGTGGTGGCAGGTGGACTGCGTGAAGATGCGCGGCCCATGCTCGACGCCGCCTCCCTTGGGGTCGTAGGCGGCGAAGTAGAGGCGGCGCAGGCGGGCGAAGGCGATGGCCTGGGCGCACATCGGACACGGCTCGAGCGTGACATAGATGTCGCACCCCATCAGGCGTTCGCTGCCGAGCCGCGCGGCGGCGGCGCGGATGGCGCGCAGCTCGGCGTGGGCGGTAGGGTCGCGCCGGCG
>VGEJ01000310.1 GCA_016869335.1 Alphaproteobacteria bacterium
GGCGCCGCACGCCGGTCGGGACATCGCGCGTGGCCGCCCGGCGGTGCGCTATGACCGCGGCATCTACCTCGCGAGCGCCGGGCGGATTATCGCACTCGTCCGCGCGACCGACGACCGCATCGAGCGCCTCCTGGTCGTTGGCCACAATCCGGCAATGGAGGAGGCGGCGCTGCAGCTCCAGGGCCGTGCCGACGACGCGGCGGCCCTGGTCGCGCTGCAGCGAAAGCTGCCGACGGCTGGTCTCGCCCATCTGGTCTTCGCCGACACGCAGTGGAATATACTGCGCCGGGGCGGGGCGGTTCTGCACCGCGTCGTGACGCCGCGTCTGCTTGCCGGCGAGGACGGCGACTGAGCGCGCGGGGTTCAGAGCGTCCCTGGGTAGGCACCTCCATCCAGCAGCAGGTTCTGACCGGTGAGATAGGCGGCCTGAACGCTGCACAGGTAGGCGCAGTATTGCCCGAACTCGTCCGGACGGCCGAAGCGCCCCGCCGGGATGGTCGCCCGGCGGGCGGCGAGCTCGGCCTCGGGATCGCGCCCGGACGCGCGGGCGGCGCCTCGGAACACGCCAAACATGCGTTCAGTCTCGAACGAGCCCGGCAAGAGACCGTTGATGGTCACGTTGTGGCGGACGGTCTGGCGGGCCAAGCCGGCGACGAATCCTGTAAGGCCGGCGCGGGCGCCGTTGGACAGGCCCAGCACCTCGATCGGTGCCTTCACGGCGCTCGAGGTGATGTTGACGATGCGGCCGAAGCGCCGGGCGATCATGCCGTCCACCGTCGCCCTGATCAGCTCGATCGGCGTCAGCATGTTGGCGTCCAGGGCCTTAAGCCAATCCTCGCGGGTCCAATTGCGGAAGTCTCCCGACGACGGACCGCCGGCGTTGTTGATCAGGATGTCCGCTTCCGGGCAGGCGCGCACCAGCGCGTCGCGCGTTGCCGGCAGCGTGACGTCTCCCGCCACCTCGACGACGCGCACGCCGGTCGCGCGCCGGATCTCCTGACCCGCCGCCGCGAGCATTGCGGCATCGCGTCCATTGATCACAAGGTTGACACCTTCCCGCCCGAGTGCCTCTGCACAGGCCCGGCCGAGACCCTTGCTCGACGCGCACACGATCGCGGACTTGCCAGCGATACCGAGATCCATGCCTATCCTCCGCAGGCGATGTCGTGTAGCACGTGGCGGGCCAAAGGCACCGTGATCGCCCGCCGGTCCGCGAGCGCCGCACCGTCGAGGGCGGCCACGATCTCTTGCGCGGCCCGGTGGCTCCGCTCGAGCCGCGCCGTCAGGTACCGTATCACGGCCGCGTCCGCCGCAAGCTGGCGGTCCGCCAGCAGCTTGACGAGCAGCGCCGCGAACGTCTCGTCGTCCGGCGGCGCGACGGGAACCGCCGGCAGTGCCCGCAGCCGCGAGGCGAGATCGGCCAGGCGGAGAGGCCAGCGCGCCGGCGGCGCCCGCCCGGTCAGCAGGATGCTCGCGCCCTGCGCCACGGCGGCGTTGTAGAGGTGGAGAAGGGCACGCTCATTGGCCACCCCTTCCCCGCCCTCAACCACGAGCGCTGCCGCGGCCATCGCGGTGCGCAAGGCGCATGCCACATCCAAGCTCGCTATATCCAGACGGAGGGCGCCCGTCCGCACGCGCCAGACCTCGGCCAGGTGGGTCTTGCCACAGCCCGGCGGACCGTAGATGACCAACCCCACGGTGGGCCAGTTCGGCCACCGGTCGAGCCACGCCAGGGCAGCGGCGTTCCCCGGTGCCACCAAGAAGTCCTCGCGCCCGAGCGCCGGGCGCAGCTCGAGGGCGAGCGCGAGCTGGCGGCCGGTCACGGCCGGCCGCGGTAGAGCGGGCCGGCGAGGTAGCGGCCAAGGGCGAAGCGGACCAGTACTCCCAGGATCGCCGCCACCGGCACCGCAATGAGGACGCCGAGGAAGCCGAACAGCGCCCCGCCCCCAAGCAGCGCGAAGATGACCCATACCGGGTGCAACCCCACCCGGTCGCCCACCAGGCGCGGCGTCAGCACCATGCCATCGAGCAGCGAGCCGGCAACGAAGACGCCCGCCACCGCGATGATCGGCGTGGGTTCGGGCCAGAACTGCAGCAGGGCGAAGCCGAGCGCGAGGGCGAGCGTCAGAATGGTGCCCACGTAGGGCACGAAGTTGAGGGCCCCGCCGGCTAGGCCGATGACGAAGCCGAAATCGAGCCCGATCAGCGAGAGCGCCACCGCATAGAACGCGCCGAGCACCAGACAGACGCTTGCTTGACCGCGGACGAAACCGGCGACGGCGCGATCGACGAGGCGAAGCTGCTCGCGGATCACGGGCGCATGGTGACGCGGTAGCCAGCCATCGATGCGCGCCACCATGTGGTCGTAATCACGCAGGAGATAGAACGCGATCACGGGCGCGATCGAGACGAGCGACACCAGGTTGAACAAAGCCAGGCCACTGCTCCAGATGCCGCCCAGGACCTTCCCCAGCCATGCCACCGCCGAGGCGGCGAAGCCGGTCGCGGTCAAGCCGACCTGGCGCGGGTCGTCGCCCACCACCCGCTCGATCAGATCGCGGATGGTCGGGCCGAGCGCCGCCTCGAGCAGCTCCACCAGGCGCGGCACCTGGTCCATCAAGCCGATCAACTGACGCTGCGCGATCGGGAACAGGACGACGGCCGTCGTGATCACGATGACGAAGAACAGCGCCGTGATCACCGAGGTGGCGAGCGTGCGCGACAAACCCAAGGACTCGACCCGGTCGACGAGCGGATCGAGGAAATAGGCGACCAGCATGCCGGCGACGAACGGCAACAGAATGCCGCGGAAGAAGTACAGCACGAGGATGAAGGCCGCGAGGCTCGCCAACCAGATCCAGGCCTGACGTCGCAACGTCATCCCGCGCCCCCGGTCTCCGTCGCGCCACGGGCCCACCGTACCAGATACGTGGCGCCGGACAGCACCGTCGTCATCGCGACGAGCCACGACAGCGCCGGCAGGGCCTCTGGAATACCGACGTCCAACCCGTTCTGCGCCAGCGTGGCCCCGGCCAACGCGATCTGGGCCACGGTGTTGATCTTGCTCACCAACGCCGGCGTGACGTTGAGCTGCTGGCCGAGGGCGAGAGTCAGAAGCGCACCGCCGATGATCAACAGATCGCGCGAGACGACCAGAATCACGACCCAGTACGGCAGGAGGTCGGAGCGCCCCAACGCGAGAAAGACGCTCACCAGCAAGGCCTTGTCGGCCAGCGGGTCGAGGTAACACCCGAGCGCGCTCTCCATGTGAAACCGTTTGGCGATGAATCCATCGACCGCATCCGAGGCAGCGGCGACCACGAACAGCCAGAACGCGATCGCGAAATCGCCGCTCAGGATGAGCCAGACCGCGACCGGCACGGCA
>VGEJ01000311.1 GCA_016869335.1 Alphaproteobacteria bacterium
CGCGTGAGCGCGCGGCGGCCGCCTCGGCGCGGGCGCGCTCGGGCGTGGTGCGCACATAGATCGCGTGGCTCGCGTCATCGCGGGCAATGCGCTCAAGGTAGTGCTCGGCAAGCGCAACCGGATCGATGGCGCCCCGCTCGATCGCGCGGCCGAGCGCGAGCGCCGTCATGTCTTGCCACGTGTCCGGGGCGGCCACGCGTCGAGCCTAACGGGAAGCGCCCCGCTGGACAATTGCGCTCCCGGCCGCCATCGTCCCCGCGATGCGCGCCTCGGATGTCGTCATCGTCGGCGGCGGCCTCATCGGCCTCAGCCTCGCCCAGGCGCTCGGGCGGAGCGGGCTCGCCGTCATCGTGCTCGATCGCGACGATCCCGCGACGGCCCTCGCCGCCGGCTTCGATGGCCGCGCCTCGGCCATCGCGCTGGCGTCCTCCCGGCTGCTCGAGACGATCGTGGTCTGGCCCGGCGTAGCCCGCGACGCCGAGGCGATCCGCGAGATCCGGGTGTCCGACGGCCCTTCGCTCCTGCATCTGCACTTCGATCACACCGAGCTCGGCGCCGAGCCGTTCGGCTACATGGTGGAGAACCGCTGGCTGCGCCGGGCGCTCCTGGCGGCGGTTCAGGGCACGCCGACGATCCGCCTGCTCGCGCCGGTGGGCATCGCGCGCTCCGCGGGGAGCGGCGGGCGGGCGCGGGTCTGGCTCGACGATGGCCGCGAGGTTCGTGCCGATCTCATCATCGCCTGCGATGGCGCCGGCTCGGCGCTGCGCGCCGCCGCCGGCATCCGCACGTTGCGCTGGAGCTACCCGCAAACCGCGATCGTGTGCACGGTGGCGCACGCCGAGCCGCACGAGGGCATCGCACACGAGCGCTTCTTGCCGTCGGGTCCGTTCGCTATCCTGCCACTGCCGGGGCGGCGCTCATCCATCGTATGGACGGAAACTGCGGCCCTGGCGCCGGCCATCGTCAAGCTCGACCGGCCGGAGTTCGATGCCGAGCTCGGCGCGCGGTTTGGCGATTTCCTCGGCGCCCTCGAGAGCATCGGGCCGCGGTGGTCCTACCCGCTCGCGCTGCACCACGCCGAACGCTACACCGCCCCGCGCCTCGTGCTCGTCGGGGACGCCGCACACGGCGTGCATCCGATCGCCGGCCAGGGGCTCAACATGGGGCTGCGCGACGTCGCCGCGCTCGCCGAGGTGCTGATCGAGGCGCGCCGGCTGGGCCGTGACCTCGGGGCGCCCGATGTGCTCGAGTGCTACCAGCGTTGGCGGCGCTTCGACAATTCGGTATTGATCGCCGTGACCGACACGCTCAACCGGCTGTTCTCGAACGAGATCACGCCGGTCCGTGTGGCGCGCGATCTGGGGCTCGCCGCGGTCAACCGCCTGCCGCCACTGCGCCGCTTCTTCATGCGCCACGCGCGCGGCACGGCGGGACAGTTGCCCCGGCTGCTGTCCGGCCAGCCGCCGTGAGGCTCAGGAATCGTGGGCGGGCACCCAAGGGATCTGGCGGACCTCGATCCCCTCGTCGGCAAGCTCCCGCGATTCCTCGCGCGTCGCGTTGCCGTAGATGCTCTTGCGCTGGCTCTCGCCGTAGTGGATCTTCCGCGCCTCCTCGGCAAAACGGTCACCGACGTCGTCGAAGTGGCTCTCGATGTGCCGGCGCAGGGCGCGCAGCCGGCGCAACCCATCGCTCATCGCCTTACGCTCGTCCGCCGCATGCTTGCGCACCGCGACATTCGGCGTCATCAGCGCCTTCTCGATCTCCGCCGAGCCGCACACCGGACACGTCACCGTACGCTTGGCGCGCTGCTCGTCGTAGGCGGCGCTGTCCCGGAACCAAGCCTCGAACACATGGTCCCGCTTGCATCTCAGGTCATAAGCGATCATGGCGGCAACGCCCACACGCGACGAACCGATGCTCCAAGGCTATTAGATGGCGCATGGCAACGCCCGCCGCAAGCATAACCATGCACCTGATTCATGACCGTTTCGCATGAAAAATGCGGAGCCTCCTCCTCCGAGCGCATGGGTCACGCGGTTCTCACCGTTGGTTGTGGCGGGCGGGGCGGTACTCGATGTCGCAGCCGGCGGCGGGCGGCATACCCGGCTGTTCCTCGCCCGCGGCCACCCCGTGACGGCGACCGACCGCGATGTCTCTGGCCTAGCGGCCGGCGCCGGCGATGGCGACCTCACGGTGGTAGCGGCGGATCTCGAGGGCGCGCCGTGGCCATTCGGAGAGGCGCGCTTCGCCGGCGTGGTCGTGACCAACTACCTGCACCGGCCGCTGTTTCCTGTCCTCCTGGGAGCGCTCGCGCCGGGTGGCATCCTGATGTACGAGACGTTCGCGCGCGGCAACGAGCGGTTCGGCCACCCACGTCGCCCTGAGTTCCTGCTGCGGCCGGGCGAACTGCTGGAGCTGGCGCGGGGCGCGCTCCACGTCATTGCCTATGAGCATGGCCAGGTCGCGCTGCCGCGCCCCGCCGTCGTGCAGCGGCTCTGCGCCGTCCGCGTCACCGACCCAGCCGACCCGCCCATCCATCGTTTGCCACCGTGACGCGAGAATCAGTTGCCGCGCGAGACATACGGCAACCGACGGTGCTTGATTCGTCATGAGTTGACATCTATGTCAATAGAGGGCTGAATACAGGATCGGCTGGACGATGGCAACCTGACTGAGCTCCAACCGAAGGCGCGAGGGTTGGGCGCGCGCTGAACCATGCTGCTTGCACCCGAGGTCGCGAAGGCGGTTGTCGGGCCGTGGGAAACAGGGGACACGGCGAGCGATGCGCACGGCTGCGGGCGGATCTCGAACTCTTCGTCACCGGTGGGTTCATCGACCCTGGCTACCTTAAGCGCCTGCAAGGGGGTGGCGCGGCATGGGAAATCCGCAGCGTCCGACCGCGCCCGAGCTTACGTGTGTTCGGCTGCTTCGCGATGATGGACGTTTTCGTGGCGCTCAACATGTGGGCTCGAAGGGAGTTGGGCAGCACCAAGTCCAGTGAGTTCCGGCGCGAAGCAGAGACCTGCAAAGCGCGCTGGAGAAAGCTGTTCCACCCCTATGAGCCGCACAAGGGAGGCAGCCTTCGGGACTGCATATCAGACAATGTCGCGAACGAAGCCCACTTCCGAGACTGAACGGCTTTCACGCGCCGACCTAGCCTACTACGAGCAGCACCTTAGGAACGAGATCTTCTCCAAGGTGTTGCGGGCCTTCGCCCAGGAGGCCGAGGCCGGGCGAATCACCAAGGCCTACCTGGCGCACTGCCTTGGCAAGGATCCCGCCCAGATCACGCGGTGGCTCTCCGGCCCGTCCAACTGGACACTGAATACGGTGAGCAACCTTCTTACCGCGATGGACGCGAGACTGAGTGCCGAGGTCGTCTT
>VGEJ01000312.1 GCA_016869335.1 Alphaproteobacteria bacterium
CGGATTGCCCCCGGCTATCGCGCCTCCCTGGTCCTGCTCGACCGGGGGCTAACGGTCCGGGCGAGCTGGGTCGAGGGCAACGGCGAGGCAACCAACTTTGCGCAGTGAGGCGCCGTGCGTGTCGGTATCGATATCGGTGGGACCAAGGTTGCGGCGATCGCGCTCGACGCGTGGGGCATGACGCTGGCCCAGGCGCGCCGCGAGGTGCCGCGCGATTACGGCGCCACGCTCGGCGCCATGCGCGACCTGACCTCGCAGCTCGAGAGCGATGCCGGCCGTGCCGCAGAGCGCATCGGCATCAGTGTGCCTGGCATGATCTCGGACGTCGGCGTGCCCGTGCGCGCGGTCAACCTGCCGTGGCTCGAGGGACGGCCCCTCGCCGGGGATCTGCGTGCGTCGCTGCGCCGTCCGGTGCGGGTGGCGAACGACGCCAACTGCTTCGCGCTGTCCGAGGCTGTCGATGGCGCCGCGGCTGGCCACCTCACCGTGTTCGGCGCGATCCTCGGCACTGGCGTCGGCGGTGCCATCGTCATCGGCGGCACCCCGGTCGCCGGCGCCAATGCGGTGGCCGGCGAGTGGGGCCACAATCCGCTCCTGCCCGACGACGACTGCGTCGGGCCAGCGGTACTTTGTGGCTGCGGTCAGTCCGGTTGCATCGAAACTTGGCTCAACGGAGCGGCATTGGCGCGCGACTACGCCGCAACGGCGGGCGAGCGGCTCGATGCCCAGGCAATCGCTGCCCGTGCCGCGGCGGGCGAAGCGGCCGCTGGAGGTGTCATCGGGCGCTACGAGTCGCGATTGGCGCGCGCGCTTGCAACCGTCATCAACCTGCTCGATCCCGACGTGATCGTGCTCGGGGGCGGGCTATCGGAGGTCGAGAGCTTGTACCGCCACGTCCCGACGCTGTGGGGCGCCCACTGCGTCGCCCCCTCCCCGCGCACCGCCCTGGTGCGCGCTCTCCATGGCCCCCACAGCGGCATGCGCGGCGCCGCCTGGCTCTAAAGACTAGAGCGAAGCATCAGCCGCGCGGCCGACGGATGACGCTGACGAGTAGCGCCAGATCACGGCGGTAGCGTTCAACCGTCGCCGCGAGGCCGGCCAGCGCGACCCGCATGTCGTGCGCGTTGGCGTGGATCAACGTATCCTGGTCGACGACCAGGGCGCAGTGGCCGCGCCAGTAGATGATGTCGCCGCGGCGGACGCTCGCGAGATCGCTCGCCGCGAGGGCGATGCCGATCGCGGCCGCCTGCTGGTCGGTATCGCGCGGGACGGCAAGACCGGCGCTCGCCAGCGCGGTCTGAACGAGGCCGGAGCAGTCGACGCCGAGCGCGGTCCGGCCGCCCCACAGGTACGGCGTCTCGAGAAGGCGGCACGCCGTCCCGACGTAGTCTTCGGCGACCGCCTCGGGCGTGCCGACGCACGATGCCGCGACCCAGCCGCCCCGCGCCAGCTCGGCGTACCCGTCGTGCGTGCCGATGACGGCGAGCGGCGCATTCATGCACAGCGTGTCAAGGGGCGGCGCCTTGACATTCGGCTCCGGCCGCAGATGGGCGCGCGGCGTCGTTACGCGGTGGGTCGGCTGCCAGACATCGTGGCTCGTCGCAGCGGTCGGCAGGTAGCCGACGTAGCCATCGCGCTCGGCTTGACCCCAACACCACGCCGTCCCCTCGATCTCGGTCTGATCGTAGACCACGAGGATCTCACCATGCAGGAGCTCGCTCACCTGCTCGGCGTCAGCGCGCGGGGCA
This sequence comes from Alphaproteobacteria bacterium, assembly GCA_016869335.1. Taxonomy (GTDB): domain Bacteria; phylum Pseudomonadota; class Alphaproteobacteria; order VGEJ01; family VGEJ01; genus VGEJ01. The sequence goes on from VGEJ01000312.1 coordinate 1,749, forward strand.
GCCCGCAGCGGCGCGATGCCGCTCAGCACCTGGCGCCGGCTGCCGGGTACGAAACGGGCGGCCTGCACCCGGCCGCGCAAGGCCTCGGCCGCCACGTCCTGGCGATAGGCGTGGATGCGCGGATCGGGAAGAGCCGCCATCGCGCTCAGGCGGCCCGCCGCCGCGCCGCCTCGGCCCGGTGCTCGCGCTGGAAGGTGTAGAGGCCACAACCCGCGACCAGCGCCGCGCCGAGGACCGTCCACCCGTCGGGGAACTCCCCGAACGCCACCAGGCCGACCACCGCGGCCCACACCAGGAGCATGTAGTTGAATGGCTGCAATGCCGCTGCGGGCGCGACCTGCAGCGCCGTGATGATGGCCATGTGCCCGAGGCTGCCCAGCACACCGATCAGCAGCAAGAGCGCCCAGCCCTGGGCGTCGGGCGGGCGCCACTCGAACGGTCCGATGAGGCTGAGCACGCCGGCCGCGATCGCCGCCGAGTACAACAGGCTCGTCTGCACGCTGTCCGTCCGGCCGACGAGGCGCGTGAGGATCTGATAGAGCGCATAGAGCCCGGCCCCCAACAGCGGGAAGATCACGGCCGCGTCGAACACCCCGAACCCCGGGCGAAGGATCACGAGAACGCCGGCGAAGCCGACCAGAACGGCAGCCCACCGCCGCACGCCTACCGCCTCGCCGAGCAAGGGCACCGACAAGGCGACGACGATGAGCGGCCCGGCGGCGACGATGGCGTGCCCGTCGGCGAGCGGCAGAAACTTGAAGGTGAGCACGAACATCGCCGAGTTCACGACCATGATCAGGGAACGCAGCCACTGGATGGCCGGTTGCCGCGAACGGAACGTCGGCACAAGGCGGCGGGGCCCGATCAGAACAAGCGCGAGCCCGAGGAACACCAGATGCCGCACCCAGATGATCTGTACGACAGGATAGTGCTGCGACAAGTGACGGCTGATACCATCCATGACCGCAAACAGGAGGGTCGCAAGCGCGACGAGCAGGATGCCGCGACCGGTCGCGCGGGGCACCGCCCGATCCATGCGCCGGTCAGTCGGGGTCGAACACGTTGCGGTAGTCGCGCTTCAGCGCCGGGTCCTGTTCGTGCTTGCGCAGCACCGAGTTGCCGATGGCCAGTAGCTCGATCTCCGTACCCATGAAGCAGCGGAAGGCGTCCTCCGGCGTGCACACGATCGGCTCGCCACGCACGTTGAAGCTGGTATTGACCAGAACCGGACACCCGGTCTGAGCATTGAATGCCGTAAGCAGGCTGTGGAACCGCGGATTGGTGTTCGCATCGACGGTTTGTACCCGGGCCGAATAGTCGACGTGCGTCACCGCCGGGATGTCGGAGCGCGCCGACTTGAGCCGGTCGATGCCGAACAGACCGGCCTCCTCGGGCGGCGGGGTGCGCCGGCGCTCGCTGCGGACGGGAGCCACCAGCAGCATGTACGGGCTGTCGGCATCGAGTTCGAACCAGTCGGCAACGTCCTCGCGCCGCACCGCCGGAGCAAAGGGGCGGAAGCTCTCGCGGTACTTGATCTTGAGGTTGAGAACCGACTGCATGGTCGGCGAGCGCGCATCTCCCAGGATCGAGCGTGCCCCGAGCGCGCGCGGCCCATATTCCATGC
>VGEJ01000313.1 GCA_016869335.1 Alphaproteobacteria bacterium
GTTCGACAATCCCGCCTACCGCAGCAATCCGCTCAACCGCTGCTATTTCTGCAAGGGCCACCTCTACGCCGCGATCGCCGTGCACGGCGAGGCGATCATCGCCTCGGGCACCAACCGCGACGATCTCGGTGACTTCCGGCCGGGGCTCCAGGCGGCGGCCGAGCATGGCGTGCGCCACCCGTTCGTCGAGGCCGGTCTGGCCAAGCCGGCGGTGCGGGCGCTGGCGCGCGCGCTGGGCCTCTACGATCTCGCCGAGTTGCCGGCCTCGCCCTGCCTCGCGAGCCGTATCGAGACGGGCCTCGCCGTCGATGCGTCGGCGCTCGCGTTGGTGCACGCGGTCGAGACGCTGCTCCGCGACGCGCTGCGGCCGGCGGTTGTGCGGTGCCGCGTTCGCCCTGCCGGGGTCGAGATCGAGCTCGATCCGGCGGCGCTCGAGCGCCTCGCGGCGGCGGCACCGGTGCGCGCGGCGCTGAACGCGGTCCTTCGCGCCCGCGGCGTCGCCGCCCTGCCGCGTCTGGCGCCCTACCGGCGCGGCAGCGCCTTCATCCAGCCGGAGGCATGAGGCGCCGTGGCGGTGGATCTCCGCTTCGATTTCGCACGCCGAGCCCGCATCGGCCTGGGCGAGGCTGTGTTGTGCGCCGGCAAGAGCGGCCAGCAGATCGAGCACGTGATCGGGCTCGCGCTCGCGCGCGACACGCCGCTCCTGCTGACGCGGATGAGCGCCGCCCAATTCGACGCGCTATCGCCCGGCTGCCGGGCGCGGACCGATTACGATCCCCGCTCCGGCACCGCGATCGCCGGTCCGTGGCAGCCGGCCGCGGGCCCACCGCGGGTGGCGGTGGTCTCAGCCGGAAGCTCGGACATCGCGGTCGCCCACGAAGCTGAACGCACGCTCGCTTTTTACGGCGAAGCTGCGCACGCCGTGCACGACGTCGGTGTGGCCGGGCTGTGGCGCCTGCTGGAGCAGGAAGCCGAGCTTCGCCACTACCCGGTGCTCATCGCCGTGGCCGGCATGGACGGGGCGCTGTTCAGCGTGCTCGGCGGCCTGGTCGGCGGCCTCGTCATCGCGGTGCCCACCAGCACCGGCTACGGCGCCGCGCGCCACGGGCGGACGGCCTTGTTCAGCGCTTTGACGAGCTGCGCGCCAGGCATCGTCGCCGCGAACATCGACAACGGATACGGCGCGGCCTGCGCCGCGCTCCGGGCGCTCCGACCTCCCGCAGCACCGGCCTAGTCTAGGGCCGCCACCGGGCGCGCCAGAACCGCCGGCAGGCCTTGAACGCGCGCCGCTCCGCATCCAGGTGCTTGCGCTCCATCGCGCCGGCGTGGGCGTGGTAGCTGCGGAGTCCTGCCGCGCCGGCACGAGCGCCGCGCGCTCGGTCGGAGGCAGCGATTCGGCGAGCGTGTCGAGCACGGGGCGCTCAGGAACGGCTCAGGCGAGCGGCCTGGCGTGTGGTTCAGCCGGCGGGCACGTCGAGCGCCTGGGGCGGCGCGCCCGACTCGTGGTGCTGCCACATCGCCCGGTAGGCGCGCTCGAGATTTCGGACGAAGCGCGGCGTATCGAACAGCGGGGCGGTGTGCCACGCGGCGGCGAGCTTGGCCCGCAGGCCGGCGCGCGTGGCCTCATCCCGCGCCAGGCTGAGGGCGAGCGCCCCATAGTCGGCGAGCGAAGTGGTGATCAGCTCGGGCAGGCCGATGGCGGTGAGCAGGCTCGCGCCCACCCGCGAGGCGAAGTGCCGCCCGCTCAATGTCAGCACCGGCACCCCGGCCCACAGCGCGTCGCTCGCGGTCGTATGCGCCCCGTAGATGCGGGTGTCGAGGAACAGATCGGCGCGCCCGAGCCGCGCAAGGTGCTCCGACTAGGGCAGGGTCGCCGCGAACACCAGGCGCTCCGTGGCGATGCCGGCCGCCACCGCCGCCGCGCGCAGGTTGGTCCGGACCTCCTCCTCCCTCGCGAAGAGCCACAGGACGCTGCCGGGAACCGCTCCGAGAAGCCGCATCCAGGTGGCGAAGATCACCGGATCGAGCTTCAAGGGCTTGTTGAAGCAACAGAACACCAGCCCGGGCTCAGGCAGGCCCACGTCCGCGCGGCGCCAAGCCGTCGGGGCGATCCGCTGCTCGTGGTCGTTGACCTGATAAGAGTGCGGCAGGCGGACGATCTGCTCGCTGAAGAACGCGGCGTCCGTCGCCGGCGCGACGATCGGGTCGGCGATCACGTAATCGATGAAGCGCGCGCCGGTCATGCCTGGGAAGCCAAGGTAGGTCGCCTGGACCGGTGCCGGGCGAAAGGCGCACGCCTCGAGCGGCGTGCCCAGGGTGTGGCCCGCCATCTCGACCAGGATGTCGACGGCGTCGGCCCGGATCGCCTGCGCTGCCGCGGCCGCCGGCGTGTTGCGCAGGTCGAGGAAGCGATCCACCCCCGCCGCGATGCGCTGACGGTAGACGCTGCCGTCGTCTGGTCCGGTCGAGTAGGCGAAGATCTCGAACCCGGTGCGGTCGTGCAGGGCGAACATCGCCGCTGTGAGATGCCCGAGCGCATGGTTGCGGAAGTCCATGGACAGGTAGCCGACGCGCAGGCGGCTCCGGCCAGAGGGGCGTGCGGCCGCCGGAAGCACCGCGCCGGCGACCCGCCGCTCGATTGCTGCGCTGTGCAACCGGGCGACGAGGAGGTTCTGCGCCGGGTCGTCGTTCCGCAGCACGTTCATGTAGGGCGTCTCGACCGGCGGCACCCCCTGCGCCGCGGCGGCAGCGATCAAGTCATCGAGGTCGGGTTCGAGCGCCATCATCTCCGGCCAGTCGCAGGCGGCCCGCAGCGCCCAGTTCAGCTCGGTTATGGCGAGGCGGCGTGCAGGATCGGCGGCCCGGGCGCTACGCAGCGCTGCGATGGCTCCGGTGAACTTGCGCTGGCGGCGCAGTACGAGACCCAGGCCGCGATGTGCCTGGGCATCGCCTGGATTGTCCGCGATGGCCTGGCGGAAGGCCGCGGCCGCCGCGTCAAGTTGGTTCATCGCCCGCAGCGCCTCTCCGGGCGCGAGCTGGGCACCGACGCAGTGCGGCTCAAGCGTGAGCGCGCGCCGATAGCACACGACGGCGGCGTCGGCGCGGCCGAGGTTCTTGAGCGCCTGGCCGAGCAGAACGTGCGTGCCGGCACGCTGCGGGGCCAGTTGCGTGGCGCGGTGGAGTTGCTCGGTCGCTTCCGCGAACCTCCTGTCCTGGAGGAGCAGCATGCCGAGCAGTTCGCTCGTTTCGGCGCTGGCCGATGGGAGTGTCACGGCCTGGCGCAAGACCGCCACGGCCTCGGCGCGTGCGCCCCGCGACCGCGGCGCGCAAGGCGGCAGCGGCCTCGGCGGCGC
>VGEJ01000314.1 GCA_016869335.1 Alphaproteobacteria bacterium
TCGGTGAGATCGGTCGGATAACGCTTGGTCTTCCGCTCGATCGCGGCCATGCGGCCTCGCGTCGTTCGTGTCCACATGCATAGGGTGAATCACGAACGCTGCTTCGAGGGAATCCCCATTCTCAAACGGGCTCTCATTCACCATAATTCTACAGGACAGGAACAAGTTCCATAAGATGGCATACTCGCGATGAGCAGGGCTCGGTCCGTTGGTCGCATGGATCCAATGCTGCTGTCGGTTCTCGCCAGCCGCTTCGAGGCGATCATGCGCGAGATGACCAACACCATCATCAAGGCGAGCCGCTCGGCGATCATCAAGAACGGCCGTGACTTCTCCGTAGGGCTCTTGACGTTCGACCACCGCCTGATCAGCGTCGAGGACGGGTTGCCCATCCACATCACCGCCCTTGAGCTCAGCACCGGCGCGGTCGCGCGTGGCTTCGACGACGTCAAGGAGGGCGATGCATTCTTCAACAACTGCCCGTTCATGGGCGCCACCCATCACGCCGACCTCGATGTCATCGTCCCCGTCTATTGCGACGGCGAGCCGATGTTCTGGGCCCTCGCCCGCTGCCACCACGCCGACATGGGCGCGCCGCTACCGACCACCTATCTCCCGTTTGCCGCAACCATCCAGGAGGAGGGCCTGCACTTCCCATGCGTGCGCGTCCAGGAGAACTCAAAGGATAAGAAGGACATCCTGCGCATCGCCACGATGAAGATCCGAGCGAGCCATCTATGGCTCGGCGACTACAAGGCGCAAGTCGGCGCCTGTCGCGTCGGCGAACGGCGCCTGAAGGAGCTGGTCGCCAAGTACGGCAAGGTGTCGATCAAGACGTTCATCGAGGAGTGGATGGAGTACGGCAAGCGCCGCGCCATCGCCGCCATCCGCGCGCTGCCGGCCGGCACCTACACGTACGAGACCCGGCACGATTCCGTCCCTGGCGTGGCCGACGACGGTGTGCCAGTGCGGGCAATCGTCACCATCGATCCTGAGGAAGGCCTCATCACGGTCGATGCCCGCGACAACATCGACTGCGTCCCAGGTGGCATCAATCTGAGCGAGGCGACCGCCACCGGGTCGTGTCGCATCGGCGTCTACGTCAACCTCGATCCCGAGATACCGCACAACCACGGCAGCGCCAGCCGCATCCGGGTGCTACTGCGCGATGGCTGCGTGGTCGGCCGGCCCCAGCATCCGGTTGGGACCTCCGTGGCCACAACCAACGTCAACGACCGTTTGATCACCGCGGTGCAGTGCGCCTTCGCGCGCATTGGCGCGCCCTTTGGCATTGCCGAGGGCGGCGCGATGATGGCCGCCGGCATGGCGGTGATCTCGGGCACGGACCCGCTCCGCGACAACCGGGCCTACGTCAACCAGATCTTCATCGGCTACTCGGGCGGCCCGGCCCTGCATGGCTACGACGGCTGGCTGACCTACAACGATGCCGACACGAGCGGGATGCTGAAGCTCGACTCGATCGAGATCGACGAGAGCATGTTCCCGATGCTCGTCGAGGCGAGGCATGCGGCGATCGACAGCTTCGGGCCAGGCCAGTGGGATGGAGCGCCGGCGATGACTGGGGTCTACCGCCCGACCCATGGCGAGATGTCGGTGATCTACTGCTCCGACGGCGACCACACGCCGGCGCGCGGCGTGCTCGGCGGCCACGATGCTGCGTGCTCGCGCAACGCCAAGCGCCTGGCTGACGGAAGCTGGGTGGCGCTGCCCTCTTTCCACCGCGAGGCCTGCCGCCCCGATGAGGCCATCGGCTTCCGCTCCGGCGGCGGTGCCGGTTACGGCGATCCTACCCGGCGCGATCCGGAGCGGGTGGCGGCAGCGGTCAACCGGGGCTGGATCAGCCGCGAGCGGGCCGAGCAGATCTACCGTGTCGCCCTCGAGTCCGCGGCCAACGGCTATGAAGTCGTCGTCGCGCGGGCGCGCACCGCGGCGCTCCGCGCGGCCCCACGGTAGGCCGTCCGGTGAGCCATGCCTTACAGCGTCTGCATCGATATCGGCGGCACGTTCACCGATTGCGTCGTCGCCGAGCACGGCCGCGGCATCGACATCTTCAAGGCCCCCTCCACGCCGGGAGAGTTCGAGCGCGGCTTCATGGACGCGCTGGAACTTGCCGCTGCACATTACGGCAAGCGGCTCGCCGCTTTTCTCGCCGAGTGCGACCGTATCGTCCACGGCACCACCGTCGCGACCAACGCGCTGGTCGAGAACAAGGTCGCTCGGGTCGGTTTCGTGTGCAACCGCGGCCACCCCGACATCCTGCTCTATCGTGAGGCGCCGCGGAAACGCTGCTTCGACTTCAAACTCGACTACCCTGAACCGCTGGTGCCACGGGTGCGCACGCACGAAGTGGGCGGGCGCATCGACTTCCGCGGCAATGAGGTCGCGCCGCTGGAAGAGGCGGACGTGACGGCGGCGGTCGAACGCTTCCGCGCACTAGGCGTCCAGTCGATTGCGGTCGGGCTGCTGTGGTCGAACGTCAACGGCATCCACGAGCAGCGCGTGCGCGAGATCATCCGCGCGAGCTGGCCTGAGGTGCCGATCACGCTGAGCCACGAGCTCAACCCGATTCCGCGCGAATACCGCCGCGCCGCCTCGGCCGTGATCGACGCGTCGCTGTACCCCATCGTCAGCGCCTACGTGCGTTCGCTGCTCGCCAGCCTGCGCGAAGCGGGCTTTGCCAGCGAGCGCTTCCTGCTCGCCAACTGCACCGGCGGCATGATGCCGCCCGAGGTCATCATCGAGAAACCGATCTACAGCGTCATGTCGGGCCCGACGCTTGCGCCGATGGCCGCGCGCCACATGACGACCGACCCCAACGTACTGGTCGTCGACATGGGCGGCACGACGTTCGACGTGTCCGCCATCCGCGATGGCGCGCTGATCGTCTCGCCCGAGGCGCTGATCGGCTACGACTACCTCGGCATCCCCAAGGTGGACGTGCGCTCCATCGGGGCCGGCGGCGGGTCGATCGCCTGGGTCGACGTCGGCGGCCTGATCCGGGTCGGACCGCAGAGCGCGGGCGCCAAGCCCGGTCCGGCATGCTACGGCACCGGCGGCACGGAAGCGACGGTGACCGACGCCAACGTCGTCCTCGGCATCATCGACCCCGACTATTTCCTCGGCGGCCGCTTTCGGCTCGACCGGGCGGCCGCGGAGCGGGCCGTCCGCCCGGTCGCCGAGCGGCTGGGCGTCGGCTTGCCCGAGGCGGCGCACGCGATCTACGCCACGTGCAACCACAACATGATCGCTGCGATCGAGGACATCACCGTCAAGGAAGGCATCAATCCGCGCGAGAGCCAACTCGTGGCTGGCGGCGGTG
>VGEJ01000315.1 GCA_016869335.1 Alphaproteobacteria bacterium
ACCGGCGCCGTGTCGTCGGCCGCGTCATCGGGGCCGATACGGCCACGGCACGGGGCGCCGTGACTGTAGCTGCGACCGCCGCGGACGCGTGGGCGCGCACGGCGGCGGACCGCCGCGCGGGCGTGCTCGAAGGGGCGGCGGACCGGCTCGAGACGGAACACGCACGATTCATAGCTATGGCCGTGCGCGAGGCCGGAAAGACGCTGCCTGATGCGGTGGCGGAGGTCCGCGAGGCGGTCGACTACTGTCGGTATTACGCGACCGAAGCACGCCGCCTGTTTGGCGCCGGCAGGCGCTTGCCTGGACCGACTGGCGAGGACAACCGGCTCGAGCTCCACGGGCGCGGCGCGTTTGCCTGCATCAGCCCGTGGAACTTCCCGCTCGCCATCTTCCTCGGGCAGGTGACGGCCGCGCTGGCGGCGGGCAACACCGTCATCGCCAAGCCGGCGGAACAAACGCCCCTCATTGCGCACGCGGCGGTGCAGGTCCTGCACGCGGCCGGTGTGCCGGAGGAGGCGCTGCTGCTGGTGCCCGGTGGCGGGGCGCTTGGCGCCGCCCTGATCGCCGATCCGAGGGTGGCGGGCGTCGCGTTCACCGGTTCGACCGAGACCGCACAGGCCATCAACGCCGCACTGGCGGCGCGCCCGGGCCAGATCGTGCCGTTGATCGCCGAGACCGGAGGGCAGAACGCGCTGATCGTCGATTCCTAGGCGCTGCCTGAACAAGTTGTGGTCGATGTCGTGCAGTCGGCGTTCCTAGCGCGGGGCAGCGCTGCTCGGCGCTGCGGGTCCTGTTCCTTCAGGACGACGTTGCCGACCGCATCCTCGACATGCTCGCCGGCAAGATGGCGGAGCTCGTGATCGGCGATCCAGCCCATCTGGCGACCGATGTCGGCCCGGTGATCGATGAGGCGGCGCGTGCCGCGCTCGCCGCTCACGCCGAACGGATGGACCGCGAGGGCCGGCTCGTGTTCGGGACGGCCCTGCCGAGCGCGACCGGCCACGGCACGTTCATCGCGCCCCGAGCCTACGAGATCGACCGGCTCGAGCGCCTCGAGGGCGAGATATTTGGGCCGATCCTTCATGTCGTCCGCTACTCGGCGGCGCGGCTCGACCAGGTGTGCGCCGCGATCAATCGGACCGGCTATGGCCTCACGCTCGGCGTCCACAGCCGGATCGAGGCGACGGTGGCCGAGGTCCGCGACCGGGTGCGGGTCGGCAATCTCTACGTCAATCACAACATGATCGGGGCCGTCGTCGGCGTGCAGCCGTTCGGCGGGGAAGGGCTCTCGGGAACCGGACCGAAGGCCGGCGGACCCCACTACCTCGCGCGCTTCGCCGTCGAGCGCACACGCACGGTCAATCTGACCGCGACCGGCGGCAACACCGAGCTCCTGATGCTGGACGAAGCCTGATCAGGCGGAACCGAGGTCCCCGCGGACGGCGCGCTCGATCAGCCCGCGGTAGCCCGCCTCATCGAGCGGCATCGGGTTGGTCTCGGCGCACGAATCGGCGCGGGCGAGGGGCGCCAGCCGCGCCGCATCCGCTTCGGCCACGCCCAGTTCATTGAGCGTGTGCGGAATGCCGAGGGTGCGGCGCAGGTCCAGCACCCAGTCGAGCACGGCCTCCGGCGTCGCCGCGGGCAGTTCGAGCACGCGCGCGAGCCGGGTGAGCTTGTCGGCGATCGCGGGGCGGTTCGCGACCAGGACGTACGGCATGACCACCGCGTTGGTCAGGCCGTGATGGGTGCCGAAGATCGCCCCGACGGGATGGCTGATGGCGTGGATCGCGCCCAGCCCCTTCTGGAAGGCGGTCGCCCCCATGCCCGCCGCAGCCATCATCTCGGCGCGAGCGTCGAGATCGCGCCCGTCGCGGAACGCGCGCGGCAGGTAGGTGGCGATGAGCCGCGCGCCCTCCAAGGCGATCGCATCGGCCATTGGGTGGTAGGCGGGTACGAAGTAGGCCTCGAGATTGTGGGCGAGCGCATCCATTCCCGTCGTCGCGGTGAGCGCCGGCGGCAGGCCCACCGTCAGCTCGGGGTCGACGATGACAGCGCCGGGCATCAGCCGCGGATGACAGATGATGTGCTTGGTGTGGGTGGCCTCGTCGGTGATGACCGTGCAGCGGCCGAAATCGGAGCCGGTGCCGGCGGTCGTGGCGACAGCGACCAGCGGCGCGATCGCGTCGGCGCGGACGCGCTTGGGCCCTTCGAGCATGTGGGCGAAGTCCCACAGCGGCCGCTCCTGGCCGACCATCAGGGCGATCGCCTTGGCGGCATCGAGCGCGCTGCCCCCGCCGAAGCCGATCACCCCATCGCTCCGGGCAGCGCGATAGGCGGTGACGCCGTCCTCGACGTTGCCACCCGTCGGGTTCGACCTGATGCCCGAGAACACCGCGACGTCGAGCCCGGCTCCGGAGCAGCTCGCGCACGCGGCGGCAACCATGGGCAGCGGCGCGAGCCCCGGATCGGTCACCAACAGCGGCCGTCGCATGCCGAGTTCGCGGCAGGCATCGGCGAGCCGGCTGATCCGACCCGCGCCGAACCGCACGCTGGTCGGGAAACTCCAGGTGCCGCGGCGCGGCAGCGGCACGCCGGCCGTCATGCCACCCCGGTCAAAAACGGTAGCCCACGACCGTCCCGAGGAAGTACTGAAGGTCCTCGGTCGTGAGCGCGCTCGCCGCTGCGTCGCCGAGCAGGATGCTGACGCGGGTGTCAAGCGTCACGTAGACGTTGGGGGTCACCAGGTAGACGAAGTCGAGATAGGCGCCGACGTCGCGGATGCCGGCGCCCGCGCCGGCCTGTCCGACGCCGAAGTAGGCGTTCATGTAGTCCGAGTCGGCGGCGTGGATCTCGGCGCCGAGGACTAGGTTGCTCGCGTCGCTGAAGCGGCCGCCGACTGCGATGCTGCCCGAGGCGATCAGGCCCTGGTGGCCGTCGAACAGACCCTGGCGCAGATCGCCGCTGAACCGCCACGATCGCCGGTAGTACTCGACAAACACGCCGGCCTCGACGCTCGGCTCGATGTCGCCGAGCCCGCGCAGTACGATGTTCTCGCTCTCCTCGCGGCCGCGGTCGTAGGTCAGGCGCGGGCCGGCGCGGAACAGGTCTGAGCGGAACAGCACCACGCCGAGGCCGCGCTGGGTCGAGAGGAAGTAGGTATCGCGGTAGGCCACATCGACGAGCGGCAGCGGCACCACCTCGTAGTCGTCGCTGCCCGGGAAGTCCGGCGCGGCACCGACGCCGACGCCGAGATTGACGCGCCAGTCCGATTCGCTGCCGCCGTCGGTCAGTGCCGTGGCGCCGGAGAGCCAAGGTTCCCATCCCTCCA
>VGEJ01000316.1 GCA_016869335.1 Alphaproteobacteria bacterium
CACGGCGCTCGTCGAGGCCAGCTCGCGCGCGGCGTCCGCGTGCGAGGTGCGCTGGCGCACCGCGCGGGCCGCGAATGATTTCGCAGCGCTGCGCCCGTTGCTCGCCGAGGTCGTGCGGCTGACTCAGGAGCGGGCGGCGGCGCTCGGCGGGGCACTGGCGCTCTCACCCTACGATGCTCTGCTCGATGGCTACGATCCGGGCACCCGTGCCGCCGAAGTCGATGGCCTGCTCGGCGCGCTCGACCAGTTCCTGCCGGCGCTGACCGAACGCATCATCACGCGGCAACAGGGGCAGACGCCACGGTCGCTGGTCGGCCGGTTTGCCATCCCGGACCAGAGCGCGCTGGCGCGGCGCCTGATGGAGGCCCTGGGCTTCGAGGCCGAGTTCGGGCGTTTGGACGTGAGCCACCATCCGTTCTCCGGCGGCGTGCCCGACGACGTCCGCATCACCACGCGCTACGCCGAGTCCGACTTCACCCAGTCGCTGATGGCCGTGCTGCATGAAACCGGGCATGCGCTCTATGAGCGCGGGCTGCCGTCCGCGTGGCGCCATCAGCCGGTCGGCCGCGCGCACGGCATGAGCCTGCACGAGAGCCAGTCACTGCTGATCGAGATGCAGGTCTGTCGCGGACGCTCCTTCCTGAGTTACCTCGCACCGATCCTGCGGGCCCAGTTCGGCGGCACCGGCCCCGCTTGGGAGCCCGAGAACTTGATCCGGCTCTACGGTCGGGTTAGACGCAGCCTGATCCGCGTCGAGGCCGATGAGGTGACGTATCCGGCCCATGTCGTGCTGCGCTATCGACTCGAGCAGGCGTTGCTGTCGGGCGAGGTTGCGGTCGCGGACCTGCCCGAGGCGTGGCGCGCGGGCATGCGCGCGCACGTGGGCGTGGTGCCGCCCGACGATCGCGACGGCTGCCTGCAGGACATCCACTGGTACGGCGGTGATTTCGGTTACTTCCCGACCTACACGCTCGGGGCGCTGGCGGCGGCGCAGCTATTCCAGGCGGCGACGGCAGCGGATGGAGACATCTTGCCCGCGATCGGTCGGGGCGACTTCGCGCCGCTGCTGGCCTGGCTCAGGACCAACGTACACGGCCATGGCTCGCTGCTCGAACGCGATGCGCTGATGCGCGCGGCGACGGGCGCGCCGCTCGGAACCGGGGCGTTCCGCCACCACCTCGAGGCGCGCTACCTCGACTGACTGCGCCGGTTAGGGCACGCCCGGCGGCGTCGGCGAGCTGGCCGCGATCACCCCGGAGACGATATATTCCGCGCCATCGCTAGACGCATTCCCCCTCGCCCCCCAACTAGCCAAGGCCTCGGCGGCCGGGCTTCCGGCGCCGGCAACGAACGACCCCGCCAACCCGCCGTTGATGCCAACGAGCGCGGCGCGGCCCGACAGCTCGCCGAGGAAGCGATTGGTGCCGCCGACGCTGTCAAATGCCAGGCCAACGCCAGCGAAGCCGCCGCCGTCGAAATCCGTGATCGCGAAGGTTGAGTTTCGGGGATTGCTGAAATCGACCACCATCGTGAAGTTGCCGACGGCCACGTACGTCGCAAGTTTATCGGCGCCGATTTGGCGGCCCACCGAGCCGATGGCATGCCCGTGATAGCTCGCGGTGCCAACGAGTGAGAGCTGGGCGATTTTGGAAAAGTCGGATAGCGTCCCCGCCGCCCAGTTCCCGAGGTGGACGCGCACGGTGTCGCCGGGGTCGAACTGCTGATGGACTGATAGTTCAGGTGACGGCAGGGTATCCATGCCCCAGAAGCCCCAGGTGAGAAACTGACAGCTGCAGAACGACACCCCCGGAGGCAGCAATCCAAAGTCTTCAAGCGCACTGTCAACGACGAGGTAGGCCAGGGTCTCAGCCGGCACGCCAAGGAGGCTCGAAACTACCCCCGGGCCCTGCTCGACCGCGCCGAACCGACGGTCGTCGACGAAGAGGCTGCGCTCGGGTCCGCCGAAGGCGAGGTTGACCGAGCCGCTCGAATCGACGTCGATAAGCAACAGGGAGAAGTTGGCCGTCACCGAGTCGCTTGCGGCATCGGTGGTGATCACGATCTCGTCGGGGTTGATGCTATGGATTTCGGACCCGTCTTGGAGCAGCCCATTGCGGTCGATGAGCGTCGCCAAGCCGCCGGCGTAGCCGTTGATCGCACGCGTGCTGCGGTTGTTCGGGAGGGGCTCAGGCTTGGTGCCGAAGGTCACGAGATTGGGATGGAAGGCGATGGACGCGAGTCCGGACACCCCGGCCCTCCCCGCGCCGCCGTCGTGCTGGAGCGCAGGCGCGGCCGCGGCGGTGCCCAGCACGAAGTGCAATGGCGCCGCCTCGCCGTAGAATGCCCGGTTTTTGTCGTCGCGCACGGTCGCCAGCGTGGCCTCGTAGAAGACCGACCCCAGGCCGAAGCGGCTGCTGGCGCGGCCGAGGGCCTCAATCCGGGCAACGGCTGGGTCCGCGGCGCCGAGCACCCTACCGGAAACGACGCCGGCGGCCGACTGCTGGCCGCCACCCCGGCCCTCGATGATCACGCGCGCGGCGCCAAACACGGCATTCGCACGGTCGGTTTCCCGGTCGGCCGAGAACCTGCCGCCCCACAGCGTAAAGCCCCCTGTCGGATCGCCGGCGCCGATGCGGGCGCCGTCATCGTCGCGCACGATGGGCACGTTCGAGCCGAGGATCACGTCGCCGGCGATGGCTTGCCGGGTCATGACCCGCGTCGTCGGGAAGGCATCCGCCTTCGTCGGCACCCCGGCCCAGGCCAAGGCGCCGTGGTCCGGGGAGCTCTCCTCGATGAACGTCAGGTAAAGAAAGTCTTCGGTCTGGGTGAGGATGCCCTCGCCGATGATGCGTCCGAACGGCGAGTCGGTTTGGTCGGGTCCGAAGGCGAAGAACACCGGGGCGTCTGGGCCAGACGGGAGGAATAGCGAAAAGTCTTCGTCCTCGGTGTCGATGCGATCGACGACAACGCTTCGCTCGAAGTCAAAGAACACCTCGGCGTTTTGGGCAGCCGGCGCCGCATCGAGGAGAAGTCGACTGATGAGGTCCTCGTCGAATAGCGTAAAGTCCGGGTCAAACGCATCAGCCAGAGAGGCACGGGCTACAGTCAGGCACCCCGTAGCACCCCGACAAGCGGGGAAGCCGGGCACGGTCAGGAGATTAGGAGAGTCAGAAACGCCCAGTGTCACGCTGAACACGCCGGCGGCGATGGTGCCGCCGGAGAAGGGGATATCGGAAAACGGGTCGCCGTTGGCCGTTCCGATGTCGTCTTCGCCGGGGACGAAGCCGCGGTCAAAGGG
>VGEJ01000317.1 GCA_016869335.1 Alphaproteobacteria bacterium
CACTCGCGCTCGAGGATCTCGCGACCTATCGCGCGGTGAAGCGCGACGCCCTCTGCGCCCCCTATCGCCAGTGGCTGGTCTGCGGCGCGCCGCCGCCGACCACCGGCGGGGTCGCGGTGTTGCAGATGTTGGGCATGCTGCAACGGTTCGAGCTCGGCCGCACGCCGCCGCTCGCGCCTTCGGCGGTCCACCTGATCGCCGAGGCCGGCCGGCTCGCCCACGCCGACCGCATGGCCTTCGTCGCCGATCCGGCCTTCGTCGCCGTGCCCACCGCCGAGCTGCTCG
This sequence comes from Alphaproteobacteria bacterium, assembly GCA_016869335.1. GTDB lineage: Bacteria > Pseudomonadota > Alphaproteobacteria > VGEJ01 > VGEJ01 > VGEJ01. The sequence goes on from VGEJ01000317.1 coordinate 286, forward strand.
ACCCGGGCTATCTCATGGCGCGCGCCGGCCTGATCTCGGCGGAGCGCGCGCTGAGCCGCGGCCATCCCGGCAATCCCCTGCGCGCGCCGGCGGCCCGCCAGGCGGCCAACGAGCCGGAGGTCGGCGTCTCCACCAGCCACCTCAGCGTGGTCGACGCCGAGGGCAACGCGGTCGCCTTCACCACCAGCATCGAGAGCGCCTTCGGCTCGCGGCTGTTCGTGCGCGGATTTCTGCTCAACAACCACCTCACCGATTTCTCCTTCCGCCCCGAGGGCACGAACGGCCCCGCGATCAATCGCCTCGAACCCGGCAAGCGGCCGCGCAGTTCGATGGCGCCGACGCTGGTGTTCGGCGCCGACGGAAGGCTGGCGCTGGTCGCCGGCTCGCCCGGCGGCTCGCAGATCATCGGCTACGTCGCCAACACGCTGATCGCCATGCTCGATTGGTCGATGGATGCCGCCGCCGCCGTCGCGATGCCACATTTCGGCAACCGCGACGGACCGACCGAGCTCGAAGCGGCGACGCCGATCGCCGCGCGGCGCGACGCCTTGCGCGCACTCGGGCACGACGTGCGGGTAGTACCGATGACCAGCGGTTTGCACGTAATCCGAGCAACGGCGAGCGGGCTCGAGGGCGGCGCCGATCCCCGGCGCGAGGGAAGTGCGATCGGCGACTAGCCAAGCGCCCGCCGATTCCACTATGTCTAGCGATAGCGTCCCGATACGAGGGCGCGCGCGGTCCGTTGGGCCGCGCTCCGGCCGACGCGCGGCGAGGCCGGAGAAGGAGCGCTTGGAGGAGCGGAACGCAGGAAATGTCGGAGCGCGACGGGCCGCCTGCCGCAACGGATTCCGATGTGTACGTTCTGCCCGGGCGCGATCGGCGCGTCGCCAGCGGCCATCCCTGGGTTTATTCGAACGAAGTGCGCCTCGACGCCGCCGCCAAGGCCCTTCCGGCGGGCAGCGTCGTGCGGCTCCGGCGGACCGACGGCAAGCCGCTCGGCATCGGCACGTTCAATCCGAACTGCCTGATCACCTTCCGCCTGTTTTCGACCCATCGCGATCGCGTCGATCGCGCGTTCCTGGCCGAGCGCATCGGAGGCGCGCTCGCGCTTCGCGAGCGGCTTTTCGACGCCCCTTTCTATCGCCTGGTGCACGGCGAGGCGGATGGCCTGCCCGGCCTGGTGATCGACCGCTTCGGCGACATCGCCGTCGTCCAGACCGCGACCGCCGGCATGGACCGCCTGCTCGACGACGTGCTGGCCGCGCTCGACGAGGTGCTGGCGCCGCGCGCGGTGGTGGTGCGCAACGCCGGCTCGTTCCGTCGCATCGAGGAGCTGCCCAGCTACGTCCGCGTCGCCAAGGGCGCCATCGACGGTCCGATCGAGGTCCCGGAGCACGGGCGCGTCTTTCTCGTCGACGTGGTCGGCGGCCAGAAAACCGGCTGGTACTTCGACCAGCGCCCGGGCCGCGCGCTGTGCGCGCCCCTGGGGCGCGGCGGCACGGTGCTCGACCTCTATTGCCACACCGGTGCGTTCGGCATCGCCGCGACGGCCGAGGGCGCGACGCAAACAACCGGCATCGACTCCTCCGAACCGGCGATCGCGCTCGCGCGCCGCACCGCGGAGCGCAACGGCGTCGCGGAGCGCTGCACCTTCGAGCAAGGCGACGTGACGACGGCGCTCGAGCGGCTGGGCGCCGAGGGCCGGCGCTTCCGCCTGGTGATCGCCGATCCGCCGCCGTTCGCGCGCTCGCGAAAGGAGGTGGTGACGGCGCTGCGCGGCTATCGCAAGCTGACCCGCCTCGCCGCCGCGGTTGTCGAGCCCGGCGGCTACTTCTTCATCGCCGCCTGCTCGCACAACGTCATGCCGGACATGCTGCTCGAAGAGGTCGCGGCGGGGCTGCATCGCGCCGAGCGCTTCGGGCGCATCCTGGCCACCTGCGGCGCCGGGCCCGATCACCCGATCCACCCATGGCTGCCCGAGTCCCGCTATCTCTGCGGAATGCTGCTGCAGATCGACCGCTACTGATCGCCCGCACCCGATCGCGCACTCAGGGCGCGGCGTTGAGCCGCCAGTCGTAGGCGTGGTCGCCGATGCGGCGAACGCCGGCCAGGCGCTCGGCCAACGCCGGGTCGGCGAAGGCGCGGAGATGCGCAATCACGCCCGCGTCGTCGCCGCCGAAGTCTTCCTTGAACCACACGTAGATGCTGGAGACCGTGAGCCGGCCCTCGATCGGCGCGGCGCCGCGCGGATGGTTGACGAAGCGGCGCGCGCCCTCGTCGAGCAGCGCCTCGGCGTTCGCGGACGTGAAGGCGCGGGGGAGCAGGTCGGGGCACCCCAGCGAGGCGCAGTTGAGCGCGTAGTGGATGCGCGGGTCGCGCCAGATCGGGCGCAGGATGCGGTGCTCGACGTCATCGAGGCTGAGCGCCTCGCCCTCGACGCGGACCAACTTGCGTCCCCAGGGGCCGTCGGCAAACAGGCCGGGCGAGATGTCGATGTCGCGGATCGAGGCGACCGGGAAATGGTCGAGCACCACCCGCACCGTGAGCGCGTTGTAGAGATTGATCCAGTAGGCGCGTTGTTCGCCCCGCGCGAGCCCGCCTACCGCGACCGCCGACAAGGCGTCGAGATAGGCCGCCAAGGCCGCGCGGTCCTCGGCCGTCACGCGACCGTAGGCCACCCGGGTCGACCCGTCGGGCGCGGCGAGCACGTAGCGATCGAGGAACGTCTGCCACGGCGCGTGGTCGACGGCGCGCGTCGAGGCGGGATCGTGGGGCAGCCAGCGCTCCCAAAGTTCGGACTTTGGCGCGGCGCTCACTGGGCCGGCGCCAAGCAGGGCGAGCAGCAGCGCGAACGCCGCGACCGCCGCCCGGAGCGCGGCGCTCCGCATTCAGCGCACCGCGACAAGGAACAGCCGGCGGAACGGATAGAGCGTCCGGCCGTCGGCCCGGCGCGGATAGGCGCGCCGCACGCGCGCCGC
>VGEJ01000318.1 GCA_016869335.1 Alphaproteobacteria bacterium
AGCGCGGCCCGGCGCAGTGCCGCCGGTCGATCCGCGCCCAACCGTCGCCGTCGTCGGTGCCGGCCACGTCGGCGGCGTGACCGCGCTGCGACTTACGGAGTGCGACATCTTCTCGCGCGTGATGATGATCGACATCGTGCCTGGGCTGGCGGCGGGGCTCGCGCTGGACATCTGGCACAGCGCCGCGCTGCACGGGTTCACCACGCGGATCGAGGGATCTGAGGATTTCGCCGCGCTCGCCGGAGCCGATTTCATCGTCGTCACCGCCGGGCGTGCGCGCCAGCCCGGGATGAGTCGCACCGATCTCATTAGCGTGAACGCGGAGATCGTCCGCGGCGTGGCAGTCGCCATCTGCCAGCACGCCCCCGAAGCAATCGTGGTGGTGGTGACCAATCCCTTGGAGGAAATGACGCACGTCGTGGAACAGGCGAGCGGTCTGCCGGCCGAGCGTGTGATCGGGATGGCCGGCGTGCTCGACACTGCCCGCTTCCGCGCGCTCGTCGGCCTGTCCGGAATCGCGAAGCCGGCCGAGGTTGCCGCGTGCGCGCTCGGCAGCCATGGGCCGGAGATGGTGATCCCGCTCAGCCAGGCGAGCGCGAGGGGTGTGCCGCTGGAGCAGCTCATGGCGCCCGACGCGCTCGCCGCGGTGGTGGAAAGAACGCGCGAATCGGGCGCCGAGGTGGTAAAGCTGCTGCAGAAGGGAAGCGCCTATTTCGCGCCGGCCGAGTCGGCGGCGCGGATGGTGCGCGCGATGGCTGGCAACACGAACGAAGTGCTCGCCGCTTGCGTGCGCTCGAAGGGTAAGTTCGGCCTGGTCGATACGCGGGTCGGGTTGCTGGTGAGGCTGACGCGTGCCGGGGCTAGCGAGATCGTGAACCTTGATCTTCGCCCGGAGGAGCTGCAGGCTTTGCGCGGTGCCGCTGAACGCATCGCGGCGCGCATCCGCGAGCTCGGCTGAGGGCCCATGCGGGCGATCGTCTACACCGGCCCGAAGTCGGTAAAGGTGGCGGAGGTGCCCGATCCGCGCATCGAGGCGCCGGACGACGCCTTGGTGCGCGTGACGCTCAGCGCCATCTGCGGCACCGATCTGCACCTCGTCTCGGGGCGCTTCGCCGGCGTGCAGCCGGGAACGGTGCTCGGCCACGAGTTCGTCGGCGAAGTGCTCGAGGCCGGCCCGGCCGTGCAGCGCTTCAGACCGGGCGACCGCGTGATGGGATCGGACTTCACCGCCTGCGGCCGCTGCCGTTGGTGCGAACGCGGCGACCACTGGGAATGCGAGCGGCGCGCCGTATTCGGCGCCGGCGGCGCGTTCGGCACGGCGCTCGGCGGCGCGCAGGCCGAGCTGCTGCGCGTGCCACTTGCCGACACAACGCTCGCGCCGGTGCCCACGGGCTGCAGCGACGACGCTGCCATCTTCATCGGCGACAACCTCGCCGCCGGCTGGGTGGCGGTTGAGCGCGGCGCGCTGGTGCCGGGAGAATCTGTGGCGATCCTCGGTGGTGGTTCGATCGGCCAGCTCACCGCGCTCAGCGCGCAGGCCGCCGGGGCGGGCATGATCGTCGTGGTCGAGCCGAACGCCGAGCGGCGCGCGTTCGCGCAGGCCCACGGTTCGATCGCGGTCACGCCGCACGAGGCGCCGGCGCTGGTGAAGCGTCTCACCGGCGGCGACGGCGCCGACTTGGTGGTCGACTGCGTGGGCGGCAACGCCGCATTAAAGGCGGCGCTCGGCCTCGTACGCAGGCGCGGCAGGGTGGTCTCCACCGGGATGCACGGCGAGTCGTCGTTCGACTTCCCTGCGGGACGCGGCTTCAACGACGAGCTCACGTTGACGTTCGCATTGGGCGACTCGATCCGCCTTCGCAGCCGCTTGGTCGCCCTGATCAAGGGCCGGGTGCTGGACCCGAGCGTGGTCATCGACCGCCGGGTGGGGCTGCAGGGAGTGCCAGAAGCGTATGCCGATTTCGCAGCACAAAAAGTCCTCAAGGTGGTGATCGATCCGCAGGACTGAGCTTCCCTCCTATGTATTACTATAGGTTAGGATGATACTGTCCGTCACGAGAAAATCGCCATGGCACTAGCAGCCCGCTCAGTTTCGCCAAGTGTGTCAGTACCGCTTGCCGAGGCGATGCACCGGCTCGCGGCGGTTGCGCTGCAGGGCGACGCGCACGCGCTTTACGCCGAAGCGGAGCGGCATTTCGCCGCAGTGGCGCGCTCACCCGCGGCGATCGTGGTGCGCGCGGGCGGGGCCTGGCGCCCATGGCAGGCGCTGGCCGCGCAAGACGCGGGTGCGCCGCCTGCGGGCGGGATGCTCGTGCCGGTGCGCTCCGGCAGTGTCGCGGCGCGCCTCGAGATCCGGCACGCAGCGCCCGTCGATCAGGCCGCGCTCGGGCTGCTCGCCGCCGCGCTCGACCTCGCGCTGCGCGCCTGCGAGCGCCAGGGCATTGCGGCCAACAGCCTTAACGAGACCCAGGTCCTGCAGCGGGTCGCCACGCGCATCCTAAAAAGCCACGACCTGGATGAGATCCTGCTGCTCATCACGCAGGAAACACGGCGCCTGCTCGGCGCCGACATCTGCGGCATCCTGCTGCGCGAGGGCGACGAGATCGCCATGCGCCGCTGCGTCGGGCACCTTTCGCCGAAGACCGCAGCGCTACGAATGCACCAGGGGCAGGGTCTCGCCGGACGCGTATTCGCGACCGGCGAGCCCTGCTGCGTGGACGACTACGTCGAGAGCCGGCTCATCAGCCGCGACTTCTTCGGGTTGGCGCAGGCCGAGAAGGTGCGCTCCGCGCTCGGTGCGCCGCTCATTTCGAAGGACAGCGTGATCGGCGTGCTCGAGGTATGGCGCCGCCATGCCTCGACGTTCACTGAGCAAGACACGGGGCGCATGGTAGCCCTCGCCAACCTCACTTCGATCGCGATCGAGAATGCGCGGCTGTACGCGACGCAGCGCTCACTGCTCGATCTACAGCGCGACTTGGTGCAGCTCCTGATCGAAGGGGGCGACCTCGACGCCATCTCGGCGCGCGCGGCGGCACACCTTCGCGCGGCGGTACTGATCGTGGACATCGACATGCGCGTGCTTGGCGCCTCGCCGGTGGCGAAGGTAGTCCCCGCGGCGCTGCGCGCTCCGCTCGAAGCGGTGCTGCGGGGCGGCGCCGCGCCGGCGCCAGTGCCGCTCTGCGCGCAGCGAATCAGCATCGGTAACGAGGTGGTCGGCCTGGTCGCCGCGTACGGCGAGGACCTCGACGCCACC
>VGEJ01000319.1 GCA_016869335.1 Alphaproteobacteria bacterium
TCGATGAGTCGATGATGACCGGCGAGTCGCTGCCGGTCGAGAAAGGGCCCGGCGCTCGGCTGATCGGGGGCACCATGAACCTGTCCGGAGCCCTGCTCATGCGCGCCGAGCGCGTTGGTCGCGACACAATGCTCGCGCGCATCGTGCAGATGGTAGCCGAGGCCCAGCGCAGCCGGGCGCCGATCGAGCGCCTCGCCGATCGGGTGTCGGCGTGGTTCGTTCCCGCGGTCATCGCCGTCGCGGTCATGGCTTTCGCGGCGTGGTCGCTGTGGGGGCCGCCGCCGGCGCTCGGCTTCGGGCTCATCGCGGCGGTCACCGTTCTGATCATCGCCTGCCCCTGCGCGCTGGGGCTGGCCACTCCGATGGCGGTCATGGTGGGCGTGGGCCGCGGTGCGCGGGAGGGGGTCCTGATCAGGAACGCCGAGGCGCTGGAACGGCTGGAAACGATCGACACCCTGGTTATCGACAAGACGGGGACTCTGACCGAAGGCAAGCCGACCGTAACGGCGATCCGCCGCGGTCAGAGGTGGAACGACGATGAGGTCCTGCACGCGGCGGCAAGCATCGAGCGGGCGAGCGAGCACCCGCTCGCCGCGGCGGTCGTCGCCGCGGCTGCGGAACGCGGCATCGCCCTGAGCCAACCCGAAGGCGTCCATGCCGCCGCCGGCAAAGGAGTGATCGGCCGGGTCGCTGGGCGCGAAGTCATCATCGGCACGGCTCGTCTCCTGTCCGAGCACGGCGTCGCGGCCACGGCGCTTGAGGCGGAGGCGGCGGCGCTCCGCAACGATGGCGCGACGGTGATCTTCGTGGCGGTCGAGGGCGAGCTGGCCGGCCTCCTGGGCATCGCCGACCCAGTGAAGGCGACCACTGGCGAGGCGCTGGCGCGGCTGCGGGAGGCGGGCATACGCGTCATCATGGTGACGGGCGATAGTCGCGCAACGGCCCAGGCGGTGGCCCGCCGGCTGGGCATCGCGGAGGTCGAGGCCGAGGTGCTGCCCGATCAGAAGCAGGCGGTGATCGCACGGTTGCGGGCCGCAGGACGGGTCGTCGCCATGGTCGGCGATGGTGTCAACGACGCCCCCGCGCTGGCCGCCGCGGACGTCGGCATCGCCATGGGATCGGGCACCGATGTCGCTATCGACAGTGCCGGAATCACGCTCCTGTGGAGCGACCTGACAGGTATCGTGAAGGCGCTGAATCTCAGCCGCGCGACGATGCGCAACGTGCGGCAGAACCTCGCCTTCGCCTTCGCTTACAATGCGCTTGGCATCCCGCTCGCGGCCGGGGTGCTCTACCCGACGACCGGGCTCCTGCTCAGTCCGATCTTCGCCGGCGCGGCGATGAGCCTGAGTTCCGTCTCGGTGATCGCCAATGCGCTGCGTCTGAGCCGCGTGCGGCTGTGGGTCGGCAGGAGGAGGCCATGAACATCGGCAGAGCCGGGAGGGAGGCCGGGCTCCCCACGAAGACGATCCGCTACTACGAGGAGGTCGGCCTCATTCCGAAGGCCGGCCGGAGCGTCGGCGGCTACCGGCAATACAGCGTCGCCGACGTGCGTACGCTGCAGTTCGTCGCCCGAGCGCGCAGCCTAGGCTTCACGGTGCACGAGGTAAGCGAGCTCCTCTCGCTCTACCGCGACAGGCGGCGGGCGTCGGCCGCCGTCAAGGCCATCGCGTTGCAACGCATCGCCGATATCGACCAGCGGATTGCGGCACTTGGCGCCATGCGCCGCGCACTGGCCACGCTCGCCGAGCGCTGTCACGGCGATGACCGGCCGGACTGTCCGATTCTCGACGATTTGGCCGCGCCGGGCTCTGATTCGCCGCGCTAGCAGCCGCGACTCGACGCCGAGGTCGAGGAATCCTGCGGTTCACAACAGTTCCGGGATTGCCGGGCAGACGACCGCGGCGCGTGGGGCTACCAGCTTTTGTGCAGGGCAGAGACTGGCTGCACAAGGCGTGGTAACCACGACGCGGATATCTCAGGATGCGGGGCGGCACCTGGCGGGCGCGGCCCGAGCGCTTCGCCGCGTCGTTGGCGTGCTCGCCGCGTTCGCCGTTATCGTGCTCCCGGTCGTCACGCCGCCCCAAGCGGAGCCGCCGCGGCCCATCGCAGCAGCCGAACCCCAGGCGCCCGAGCCGCATCTGGCGGTGCAACCCCAACCGGCCCGCCAGGCGCAGTACGCTCGGCTCGTCGTGCCACTGGCGCCGCCGCCCGCGGCGCTCATTGCCATCGTCATCGACGACCTCGGACTGAACCGCCGCGCCACCGAGCGCGCCATACGCCTGCAGGCGCCGCTGACCCTGGCGTTTCTTCCCTACGGGCGCCATGTCCGGGCTCAGGCCGCGGTGGCGCGCGCGGCGGGACACGAGCTGCTCGTACACATCCCGATGGAGGCGGTGGGCGGCGAGAACCCGGGGCCGAACACCCTGTACGCGCGCCTCTCGCCAGCGGAGAACCAACGCCGACTGCTGTGGGGCCTGGCGCAGTTCGATGGCTACGCCGGCATCAACAATCACATGGGCAGCCGTTTCACTGCCGAGCGCGCGAGCCTTGCGCCCGTCTTCGCGATCCTCAAGCAGCGCCGACTCGTGTTCCTCGACTCGCTGACCAATCCGGCATCCGTGGCCGGCGCGCTGGCGCAGGCCTACGGCGTAGCGGCGGCGGCCCGCGATGTGTTTCTCGACAACGACCCGGCGCCCGCCGCGGTCGCCGACCGGCTGCGCGACGTCGAAGGCATTGCCCGGCGCCGCGGCAGCGCCATCGCCATCGGCCATCCCCACGCATCGACCCTGGCGGCGCTGGAGCGCTGGCTCCCGGGGCTCGCCGCCCGCGGCTTCCACCTGACGACTGTCAGTGCGCTGGCGCGCGCGGACGGCACCCTAGAAGACCGCCCGCAGCGCCTCCTCGTTGACGCGCAGCCCTAGCGACTCGACGAGGCGGGCCCGGTATTGCGCGAGGACGTCCTGCGCCATGCCCTGACCAAGCTCCGCGGCGAGATTGGCGTAGCCGGGCGCGCCCTTGTCGCGCGGCGCGGCGACGATCTCGGTGAGGCGGGCGATCACGTGGCCATCGCCATCCGCCGCCGGCTCGACGACGTAATCACCGGGCCTGGCCGCAAACAGCGCCGCGACGAGGGTCCCGGAAAACGCGGGGACGCTCTCCCCGCCGCGGCCGAAGAGCGGTGAGGCGTGTACGCTCAGTCCGCTCTGCTCCGCCAGCGTCGCCAGGGCCTGGCCGCCACGCGCCGCCTCGGC
>VGEJ01000320.1 GCA_016869335.1 Alphaproteobacteria bacterium
CGTCGGCGAGAGCGCGGATCGCCTGCAGCCGGCGGCGCGGCGTCGGCGCGCGCGGCTCGAGCCGGCGCGCCAGCTCCGGGTCAAGTGTCGTCACTGAGATGGTGACGGCCGCGAGGTTGCTGGCCGCCAGCGGTGCCAGGATATCGAGGTCGCGGACGACCAATGCAGATTTGGTGACGATCCCGACCGGGTGCCCGTGCGCGGCGAGCACTTCGAGAATCCCACGGGTGATGCGATAGCGCTTCTCGATCGGCTGGTACGGATCGGTGTTGGTGCCGAGCGCCATCGGCGCGCACCGATAACCGGGCCGGGAAAGTTCCTTTTCGAGCAGCGCCGGGGCGTCCGGCTTGGCGAACAGCCGGCTTTCGAAGTCGAGACCCGGAGACAGGCCAAGATGCGCATGCGTCGGGCGCGCAAAGCAGTAGACGCAGCCGTGCTCGCAGCCCCGGTACGGATTGATCGAGCGATCGAAGCCGACATCGGGCGACTCGTTGCGCGCGATGACGGTGCGGCTCGCGTCGAGCGTCACGGTGGTCGCGAGCGGTGGCGGCTCCTCCTCCTCAGCGGCCGCGACCGCGTACTCGAAGCGGTTATCAGCGGTGACCCGCGCGAGATCGAAGCGGCCGCTGCGGTTGGTGACCGCGCCGCGGCCTTTGGTCACCACTGACTGTCCTGCTCGTTCCGTCGCCCGCATCCTCGCAGACTACCATGATCGCTGAACAAAACAAGAACACTTTTCGCCGCCGTGCGCCCTCGATATGATCGCCCGGTGGCCCGACCCGACGCCCTTTCCATCGTCATCCCGACATGGTGTGCGGCTGCCGCGCTCGCCGACACGCTCACCGCGCTCCATCCCGAGCTGACACCCGCAGATGAGCTCGTTGTCGCCGATGCCGCCTCGCCCGATGGCACGGCCGCCGTTGCCGCCGGTCGGGGCGGCCGGATCGTCGTGACCTCGCGTGGGCGCGGCGTGCAGCTGGCCGCGGGAGCGGCGGCGGCGCGGTCATCCTGGTGCCTCTTTCTTCACGCCGACTCGCGGCCGGCTCCGGGCTGGCGGGCGGCGGTTGCCGCTTTCGCCGCCACCCCAGCCCACCGCGGGCGCGCCGCCTATTTCCGGCTGCGCTTCGACGACGCGGCGCCGACGGCGCGCCGGTTCGAGCGCCTCGTCGCTTGGCGCAGCCGGCGGCTCGGCCTGCCGTACGGCGATCAAGGGCTGCTGATCGAGCGCGCCTTCTACCACGCGATCGGCGGCTTCCGCGCGTTGCCCCTGATGGAAGACGTCGATCTGGCGCGCCGCATCGGGCGGCGGCGCCTGATTGCCCTCGATGCGGCCATCGTAACCTCGGCGGCCCGCTACCGCCGCGCGGGCTATTTCGCCCGCGGTGCCCGCAACCTGTGCTGCCTCGCCCTCTATTATCTTCGCGTGCCGCCGCTGTTGATCGCCAAGTTATACGAGTGAGGCAGGCACGCCATGTCGTGGTGTTCGTCCGGGTGCCGCGGTATGGCGCCGTGAAGACGCGGCTTGCCGCAGGCATCGGTGCCGGCGCGACGTGGCTCTTCTATCGGCGCACCATGGCCGCCGTGGTGCGCCGTCTGGCGCGTGATCCGCGCTGGGCCACGTGGCTGGCGGTGGCCCAGGACGGCGGAGCACGCCATGGTCGGTGGTGGCCTGCCCACCTGCCCCGCCTGGCCCAGGGGCTCGGCGATCTCGGAGCCCGGATGGCCACCGCGGCCCGCGCCGTTCCGCCCGGGCCGCTGGTCATCGTCGGCTCGGACGTGCCTGAGCTCGCGCCGCGACACATCGCGGCCGCCTTCCGCGCCCTGGAGCGGGCCGACACGGTGTTCGGGCCGGCAACGGATGGTGGCTACTGGCTGATCGGATTCCGGCCGCAGCGGCGCCGTCCCGCCCCCTATCGGGGCGTACGCTGGTCGAGCCGCCACGCCCTGGCCGACACCGGCGCCAATCTCGATCCGCGGCGGCGAGTCGCCCTGCTCGAGACGCTCGCCGACATCGACGACGACGCCGACTACGCCGCGTGGCGCGCGCGCCAGCGGCTCAACCGACCCTAGTCGAGCTTTATGGCGGTCCCGTTGGCGCTCACCATGAGCATCGTCCGCTTGTCGCCGCCGATGATTTCGTAGTCGAGATCGATGCCGACGACGGCATCGGCGCCGAGCGCCACCTGCTTGGTATCGGCGCATACGCTCTCGTAGCTGCCGGCGCGGCCGCCGACCACATCGCGCACCGCCGCGAGGAGGTCGCGGAACACATTCGCGCCCATCACGACATCGGCCGAGACGATGCCGAGGTAGGCGGTGATCCGCCGGCCCTCGATGGAGTCCGTCGTCGTCAGCAGCATCCCGCCTCCTCGCCTCAGTCGGCGGCCACCTGATCGGGCGGCCACGGCGCGTCCGGGTCATCCGGTGGCACGGCCGCCAGCAGCGCCTTGGTATAGGCGTGGCGGGGCGCCGCGAACACCTGTTCCGTCGGCCCGCTTTCGACGACCTCGCCGCGATACATCACGAACACCCGCGTGCACAGGTAGCGCACGACCGAAAGGTCGTGGGAGATCAAGAGGAGCGCGATGTCGAGCTCATCGCGCAACCGAAGCAGCAGATTGAGGATCTGCGCCTGCACCGAGACGTCGAGACCCGAGACGATCTCGTCCGCCACCAGGAGGCGAGGTGCAACGCACAGCGCCCGGCCGATGTTGACACGCTGGCGCTGGCCGCCCGAAAGCTGCGCCGGGTAGCGGCGGAGGCAATCGGGCGGCATGCCGACCTCGCGCAGGAGCGCGCCGGCCAGCGCCGCGCGTTCAGCGGGCGCGGAGCGCCGAGCCTCGACCTCCTGGGTCAACAGGGTGAGCACGTTGCGCCGGGGATTGAGCGCCGATTGCGGATCCTGGAACACGATCTGCAACGTCTCGAGCCGGAGGAGGCGCGCCTCGGGGTCGTCGGGTTCGACGGGCCGGCCACGGATCAGTACCTCGCCGCTGGTCGGACAGTCGAGGCCGACGATGAGCCGGGCCACGGTCGTCTTGCCGCTGGCACTCTCGCCGACGATGCCGACGAACTCGCCGGGGTAGACCGCGAACGACACGTCCTTGACGGCATCGACGATGTGGCCCTGGCTGAACCAGGCGCCGCGGGTCACGAACCGCCGCCGCACCTGGCGCAGCTCGATCAGCGGCTCGGCGCCCTCGCCCGCCCCGGGGCGCAGCGGCGGCGCGACCTC
>VGEJ01000321.1 GCA_016869335.1 Alphaproteobacteria bacterium
TTTCATCCTGGTGAACTACGCCAACGCCGACATGGTTGGCCACACCGGCAATCTCGCGGCGGCCATCCGTGCGGTCGAGACCATCGACGCCTGCCTCGGTCGGCTGGTCGCCGCCGTCCGGGCGCGGCACGGCGTCCTTCTCGTGACGGCCGACCACGGCAACGCCGAGCAGATGCGGGACCCGCGCACCGATCAACCGATGACCGCCCACACTACCGAGAAGGTCCCGGTCATCCTGATCGGCGCGGAGGCCGCCGCGCTGCGGCCGGGCCGGCTCGCCGACATCGCGCCAACGCTGTTGCCGTTTCTCGGGATCGCGCAGCCGGCCGAAATGACGGGCGTTTCGCTCGCAACGCCGCCCTCCCCGGCCGCGTCGCGGGCGGGCCGAAGTGCCGCGACTGCCTCCTGAGCATCCGCGCCTATGGCGTAGGGCGCTGGTCTTCGCCGCACCGCTGATCGTGCTCTCCGTGATCGGTAGCGTGCACGCCGCATCCAAGACGCTCGGCGCGACGGCGGCCGAAGTGTCGGCGGAGGCGGCGGTGCCGCCGCGCCAGCGCCTCGCCGCCCTACAGCAGGAGCTGATCGCCTGGGCGGCCCTGATCCAGCGCCAGGAGGAGGTGGCAACCGCGCGTGAGCTGGGCTTGGCGGATCTCCGCGTCGAAGAAGCGGGCATACAGGCCCGTCTCGCCGAGCAGCGCATCGTGCTGTCGCGCCTGCTCGGGGCGCTGGCGCGCGCAGCCCGTCGGCCGCCCGAGGCCGCTCTCGTGTCGCCCTCGGGCGTGCGCGACACGGCGCGCGGCGCGCTGCTGATGGTGCGGCTGGTGCCTCTGGTCGTGGCGGAAGCGGCGGTCATCGAGGAGCGACTCGCGGCCGTGGGCGTGGTGCGGGTGCGCCTGGAGCGCGAGCGCGCCGAGCTGAGCCTCGCGTTGGCGGAACTGGAACGGAAGCGCGCGGTGCTCGACGACCTCCTGAACCAGCAAACGATCGCGCGGGCCCGGGTGCTCACCCAGCGCGCTGGCGAGGCCGCCCGGCTAGCCCGCCTCGGCGATACCGCGTCGGACCTCCACAGCCTGGCCCTGGAGGTGACGCGCGCCGCACCCAACGCGGTCCGCTTGGCCCCCACGCTGCGCACCACCACGTCATTCAGCGCGGCACGCGGGTCGCTGCCCGCGCCGGCGCGCGGTCGGCTGATCCGGCGTTACGGTGAGACCGATGGCCCCGCCACCGTTTCTCGCGGCATCGCCATCGAGACTCGGCCGCAAGCCCAAGTCATCGCGCCGTGGGACGGCGAGGTGGTCTTCTCCGGGCCGTTCCGTTCCTTTGGGCAGGTGTTGATCATCAATCACGGCGAGGGCTATCATATGCTCTTGGCAGGACTCGCCCGGACCGAGGGTGTCGTGGGCCAATGGGTGCTGGCCGGCGAGCCGGTCGGACGAATGGGCGAGGGCCGTAACGTGAGGCCCATTCTCTACATTGAGGTTCGCCGCAACGGAGAGCCCGTCAACCCCCTGGCTTGGCTCCTCGCCGGCGATGGAAGGTCGAGTGAATGATGCGTGAGACTTGGATGCGGGGCGCTTGCGCCTGTGTGATTGTTGCCACCGCCTGGGTGGCATGGCCGGCCGCGGCCCAGACAGCAAACACGGAAACCTATCGCCAGCTTGAGCTGTTCGGCGACGTTTTCGAGCGGGTCCGCGCCGAATACGTCGAGAAGGTCGATGACGCCCAGCTCATCGAGGCCGCCATCAACGGCATGCTCGCCGCACTCGACCCCCACTCGAGCTACCTCAATGCCAAGAACTTCACGGAGATGCAGGTGCAGACCCGCGGCTCCTTCGGCGGTCTCGGCATCGAGGTGACGATGGAGAACGGGCTGGTGAAGGTGATTTCTCCGATCGACGACACCCCGGCCTTCCGCGCCGGCGTCATGGCGGGTGACGTCATCACGCACCTCGACGCCGAGCCCGTGCTGGGCATGACGCTCACCGAGGCCGTCGAGCGCATGCGCGGGCCGGTCAACTCGACGATCGAGCTCACCGTACGCCGCGCCGCCACGACCGATCCGCTGAAGATCGCGATCACCCGCGCCGTCATCAAGCTCCGTTCGGTGCGCCACCGCCTGGAGAGCAACGCGGGCTACATCAGGATCAACAGCTTCAGCGAGCAGACCAGCGGCGACGTCGAGTCGGCGGTGGCCGCGATCGAGCGCCAGCTCGGCAACGACCTGGAGGGGTTCGTTCTCGACCTGCGCAACAACCCGGGCGGCCTGCTCGATCAGGCCGTCCAGGTGTCGGACCTGTTCCTCGACCGCGGCGAGATCGTGTCGACGCGGGGCCGCCGGCCTGAAACCGTGACGCGCTACAACGCCAAGAAGGGCGACGTCGCCGACGGCAGGCCGATCATCGTGCTGATCAACGGTGGTTCGGCCTCGGCCGCAGAGATCGTGGCCGGCGCGCTGCAGGACCATAAGCGCGCGCTCGTGCTGGGCACCACGTCGTTCGGCAAGGGCTCGGTCCAGACCGTGACTCCGCTCGGCGAGAACGGCGCGCTCAGGCTCACCACTTCGCGCTACTACACGCCGTCCGGGCGATCAATCCAGGCCACCGGTATCGAGCCCGACATCGCGGTCGCGCAGGCCCGCGTCGAGGCGGTGGAAGCCGCCGAAGCCGAGCGGCGGGAGGCGGCCCTGCGCAATCATCTCGAAGGCGGGCCCGAGGGCGCCGAAGCGGCTCCGGACGCGGGCGAGGCGCCGGTCGCGCAACCGGCCGCGCCCGAGGAGCCGACCGAAGAGTCGCCGCTGGCGAGTGGCGCTGCCGATGACTATCAGCTCCGGCGGGCGCTCGATCTGTTGCATGGCTTGTCCCTGTTCGCCGCGCACGCGGTGGAGTAGCTCGGTCGCGAATGCCGCGCTGGCCCGTGGGCCGTGACGACGAGACGGCCTGAATCGGACCTTGCTCCTGCGCTGCGCTCGGGCGGGCTGAGCGCACTCGGCGCCGTGTCGGCGCTCGTGATCGTGCTGTTCGGAGCGCTCATCGGCTGGCTTGCGTGGACCCACCAGGGCAGCCAAGCGCCGCAGGGGCGCGTCCTGTTCGACCTGGCCATGCCGCCACCCGCGCAACCCGCCGAACGCACCGCTGCGGCACCGGCGCCAGCCATCGGCGAACCGCCGGCGGCGGAGGACGCCGTCGCTGCCGAGGCCA
>VGEJ01000322.1 GCA_016869335.1 Alphaproteobacteria bacterium
GACCCGCTGATTAAGAGTCAGCTGCTCTACCGTCTGAGCTATGCGCCCGCCGGCCGGCAGCCTGGCCGCCGGCGCGAGGCCGCCCTCATAGCAAACGGTGGCGGCGTTGTCGATGTGTTGCCTCACGCGGCAGCCCGCCCCGGCGTGGCGCCCGGCGGGCGCGCCCCTGCTCTCGCCGCGGTTGCCGAGAGCCGCAGACTGACGCGAAGACCCGGCGCATTGTCCGCGAGCGTGAGCGCGGCGCCGTGCAGCTTGGCGAAGCCGCCACCAGGCTCAGACCGAGTCCGCTGCCCGGCGTCCCACGGCTCTGATCGAGCCGCACGAAGCGCTCAAGCACACGCTCCCGCGCCGCCGCCGGGATCCCGAGGCCGCTATCCGCGACGCCGATCTCGATGGTGCCGTCGACCGCGCATACCGTGAGCGTCACCGCGCCGCCGGGGGGCGTGTACTTGACCGCATTGTCGAGCAGGTTGGCGATCGCCTGGGCGAGGAGCTGCGGATGGCCCCGGCGCTGAGACCCGCGGTGAGGGCCGTGGTCAGCCGCACGCCCTTCTCCTCGGCTACCGGCTCGTACAGCTCGGCCGCGTTCGCGGCCACCGCCCCGATATCGAGCACCGTGAACTCGGCTTGCGCCACGCCGGCCTCGGCCTCCGCAATGGCCACCAGGGCGCGAAAGGTCGCGAGGATGGCGTCGGTCTCGACCATGATGTGCGCCAGCGCCTGGCGGTAGTCCTCGGGCGCGAGATCGCCCGCCAACGCGCGCTCCGCCCGCGCCTTGAGCCGGGTCAGCGGGCTGCGGAGGTCGTGCCCGAGCGAGTCGGTCACTGCCCGCATGCCGAGCATCCGCCGCTCGATCTGGGCCAGCATGTCGTTGAGGCTGGCGGCCAGGCGGTCGAACTCATCCTCGCTGCCATCGCGCGGCATGCGCTGGGTCAGATCGCCCCGCATGATGCGCCGGCTCTCCGCCGCCACCGCCTCCACCCGCCGCAGCACGCGCTGGCTGAGCACGAGGCCGCCGATCAAGCCGAGCACCGCCATGGCGCCAAGCGCCCAGGCGAACGCGCGCAGCATGACCGAGCGCAGACTGCCGCGCTCATCGAGGTCGCGGCCGACGAGAAGACGCAGGCCGCCGGGCAACGCGTAGGTTCGGGCGAGCACCTCATGCGAGGTCGGCCTGCCGCGCTCGGCGCGGACCAAACTGATCGATACCCACGTTCCGAGCGGGCCTGCCGCGGCGGGCCAGTCGGCGAGATTGCCGGCGAGCGCCTGCCCTTGTGGGCCGGCAAGCAGATAGACGGTTCCCGGATCGACATTGGAGCTCGACCGCGCGGCGACCACGGTGATGAGACCGCCGAGCCCCTCGGCGCCGAAGTGCTCGGCGAGCCCAAGCACGTCCGCCTCTACGGTCTCGCGCGTCTGGCGATCGACGATGACCAGCGCGGCGCCGTAGATGATGCCGAGCAGCACGGCGCCCGAGACGCCGAACAGCACGACGTACAGCAACGCCAGGCGAAAGCTCGAGGTGCGGAGCAGCCTACGCGTCGACGCGAAGCGCATAGCCGGCGCCGCGAACGGTGTGGAGCAGCGGCCGCGCGAACGGCCGATCGCTCTTCTGCCTGAGGCGGCTGATGTGCACGTCGATCACGTTGGTCTGCGGATCGAAGTGATAGTCCCACACCCCTTCGAGCAGCATCGTGCGCGTCACCACCTGTCCGGCGTGGCGCATCAGATATTCGAGCAGCCGGAACTCGCGCGGCTTGAGGTCGATCGGCCGGCCGTCGCGGCGCACTTGGCGCGTCAAGAGATCCATTTCGAGGCCGCCGACCACGAGCCGCGCTTCCGGTCCGGCGGCGGCGCGCCGGCGCAGGATCGCCTCGAGCCGGGCGAGGAGCTCGGAGAACGCGAACGGCTTGGCCAGGTAGTCGTCGCCCCCGGCACGGAGGCCCTTGACCCGATCATCGACCTGCCCGAGGGCACTGAGGATCAACACCGGAGTCGCGATATCGGCTGCCCGCAAGGCATGAACCACCGCGAGCCCGTCGAGCGCGGGCAGCATGCGATCGAGGATCATGGCGTCATAGGTCGCGCTCGTCGCCATGAACAGGCCATCTCGGCCATTCGCGGCGCGGTCGACCTGATAGCCGCTCTCGCTCAGGCCCTTGACGAGGTAGTTCGCCGTGGTCTCATCGTCCTCGACCACCAGGAGGTGCAAGACCGCGCCCCCGTTGCCATTGTGCCGGCCGCCGAGCGAGCGCTGCAGGCATAGTTCACGATGGCGCGCGCAAAAGACAAGGGCCGGCGCGAAACCGCCGGCCCCATGAACCCGATCAGGCGAGTCCGAGCTTGACGCCGATGTAGCGGCTGTCGCCGTTCCGGTTCACCCGCAGCAGGACAGCCTCGTCCTGCTCCGCCCGGTCGAGGGCCGCCGCGACCGCCGCCGGATCGGTCACGGGCGTCGTGCCGACCGCCTCGATGATGTCGCCGATCCTCAGGCCATGGGCAGCGGCCGGACCCCGCGGGTCGAGGGCGACGACTGCCACGCCCGACATCCCCACGGGGATCCCGAACCTGGCGCGCACCTCGGGCGTCAGGCTGGCGAGCTTGGCGCCCAGCGCCTTCACTGAGGGGCTCGACTGGTCGGCCTCGCTCCCGCCATCGCCGCGCTGGGCGACCTCGGCCGGGAGCCGGCCGACCTCGGCCTTCAGTGCCACTTTGGCGCGATCGCGCCACACGATCAGGTCGACCGCGCTGCCCTCCTTGGTGGCCGCGACCAGCCGGGGAAGCGCGCGGGCCGAGGCCACCTCCTCACCCGCGAAGGAGAGGACGACATCGCCCTGGCGGATCCCGGCGTCAGCCGCCGGTCCATCGGGCGCGACCGATGTAACGAGCGCGCCGGACGGCGCCGCCAGACCCAGCGCGCTGGCGATCTCGGGCATCACCTCCTGGATCTGGACGCCGAGCCAGCCGCGCTCGACCGTGCCATGCGCCCGCAGCGCCTCGATCACCGGTTTAGCCAAGTTGGAGGGAATGGCAAAACCGATGCCGACGCTGCCGCCGTTCGGCGAGGCGATCGCGGCGTTGATGCCGATCACCTCCCCCGCCATGTTGAACGAGGGACCGCCCGAGTTGCCCTGGTTCACGGCGGCATCGATTTGCAGAAAGTCATCGACCGGTCCGGCATGGATGTC
>VGEJ01000323.1 GCA_016869335.1 Alphaproteobacteria bacterium
TCCGCGTTTTCGTTCCGCCACAGGGCTTCCAGGCGCTCGGCGTAGTGCGCGACCACCCAGTCGCGCATGAAGCGCGTCGGCACGGCCAACCGCACGGCGCCGTTGGCGACCTCGGCGACCGCCAGCGGCTTCAGCCAACTGCGATACGCCGCTTCGCCGATCTCGACGCGCATCTTGGCGCAGACGGATTCCCACTGGGCGTCGAGTTCGGATCGGACGGCCGCGCTTTGAGTCATCGTTCCCTCTTCGCCCCCCAACGAACCGGCCCCCAACGGACGTCGTCGACCGTCGCCTCGACGTTATCGCATCGCCGCGCGCGCGCGAAGCCTCGCGATGCGAGGCGCGCGGACCGGCACGGCGCATGGCGAGAACGGCAAGAGACGCCCCGCGCGCGACGGAACGCTCCGGCCAAGACGGCGGTCCGACGCAACAGACGACGCCGCGATCGCGGCGCGCCGATTATTCGCTGATCTAAAAATCGAGACCTCCCGAGAACGCCGCGCCCGCGGCATGAACCGTTCGTGTTTTGATGGCCCGAATGTTAGTGCGTTTGACTTTATCGGCCCCAACTACATCTTCACTATACCAGCCGCCTCCTGCGCCTTTTACTTGCTGGCGCCGACCCGTGGCACCGACACGCAAGTCAATTTAGCAATCTGGCTGATTCGTATAAGATTTTTTACTTGACAGCCCCAGCGGCCGAGCGCCAGGGCACGGAAAATTTACAAGGCGAGACTATCTCGCGCAACGAGATTATTTGGAGAAGAAAAAAATCTGCGCTTGACGCATTCCGCCGGCGGCGCCGGCGGCAGCACGCGGCAATCAGCCGCGCAGCGACTTCAGGCGGGCGTTCAAGCGCGAGATTTTGCGCGAGGCCGCGTTGGCACGCACCACGCCCTTGCCGACGCCGCGCCGCAGCTCGGGCTCGGCGGCGCGGAACGCCGCCTCGGCCTGCACCTGGTCGCCGCCGGCGATCGCGTCTTCGGCGCGACGCAACAGCGTGCGCACGCGAGCGAGCTGCGCGCGATTGACCGCCGAGCGGCGCTTGATCTGGCGGACGCGTTTCTTGGATGAAGCGTAATTGGCCATGGTGCGGTGTGCGGATGTCGTGTGGACGACGGCTGGCTTATAGGGCGTCGGACGCGATGCCGTCAAGATCGGCGATTACCGATGGCGGAAGGCGGGCTTGCGCTTCTCGACGAAGGCGGCCATGCCCTCCTTCTGGTCGGCGGTGGCGAAGCAGGCGTGAAACAGGCGGCGCTCGAAACGAATGCCTTCGGCGAGCGTGGTTTCGTCCGCCCTTAGAATGGCTTCCTTGACCATCAGCGCCGCATGGCGCGGCTGCGCGGCGATCGCGGCGGCGATCTTGAGCGCCTGATCGAACAGTTGGTCGGCGGGGAAGACGCGGCTGATCAGCCCGCTGCGCTCGGCCTCGGTCGCATCCATCATCCGGCCGGTGAGGCAGAGATCCATGGCGCGCGACTTGCCGACCAGGCGCGTCAGGCGCTGCGTTCCGCCGGCTCCCGGCGTGATGCCGAGCCCGATCTCGGGCTGGCCGAAGCGCGCCGTCTCGGCCGCGACGATCACGTCGCACATCATGGCGATCTCGAGCCCGCCGCCAAGCGCATAACCGGCGACCGCCGCCACCACCGGCTTGCGGCAGCGCGCCAGGCGCTCCCAGTCGCGGGTAATGAAGTCCTCGAGGTAAGCCTCCGTAAAGCTCTTGTCCTTCATCTCGGCGATGTCGGCGCCGGCCGCGAACGCCTTTTCGCTGCCGGTGAGCAGCATGGCTCCGATCGCCGGATCGGCCTCGAAGCCGTCGAGCGCCGCGTTCAGCTCGGCGATCAACCGCGCGTTCAGCGCGTTCAGCGCCTGCGGCCGGTTGAGCCGCACCACCCCGACCCGCTCGCGGGTCTCCACGATCACCGTCTCGTCGCTCATTCTCGGGGGCTCCTTCGGGCCGTATTCGCGATGGTCACGAGCCGCGCGGGTGGATCGAGAAGCGCACGGCCGCCTTCCCGTCGGTCTCCTCGGGCACATCGATGGTCAGCGTCTCGGCGGCGCGCGTCCAGACGAACGGCCGCGCCGCCCGCCAGCCCAGCGCCGCCAACGCCTCGTCATAGAAGCGGCGCAGCTCCGCCCGGCCCACCGCGCCGGTCGCGAAGGCCTCGACGATCCGCCCGCCCGGCGCGTCGAACACCACCAGGCGGTCGGGGAGGTCGGCCAGGCCGGGCATGAGGGGCACGTCCTCGGTGCCGCCGACGAACGCCGCCTCCTGGGCCAGCGCCGCACCCGGGCCCGACGCGATCAGCAGCGCGACGAGGGCGAACGAACCGAGGACGGCGCGACGGAGCATGCGCGTGCTTACCTCAGCGCTGGCGGCGCGGGCAATAGAAGGTCGAGCGGCCCGCCTGGACGATGCGGCGGATGCCTCCCGTGCGCGCCGGATCGCAGGTGCAGCCCGGGCAGGCCTGGCCCGCCCGGTCGTAGACCGCGAAGCGGTGCTGAAAATAGCCGAGCCCGCCCTCGGGCGTGCGGTGATCGCGCAAGCTGGATCCGCCGGCGGCGATCGCGTCCTCGAGCACGGCGCGGATGGCCTGGGCCAGCCGGTCGGCGCCCGCCCGCCCGATCGCCGCGCAGCGCCGGCGAGGAGCGATCCCGGCGCGGAACAAGCTTTCGCAGGCGTAGATGTTGCCGATGCCGGCGATCATGCCCTGGTCGAGCAGCGCCGCCTTGATCGGGCCACGGCGGGATTTGAGGAGACGCCACAACGCAGCCCCGTCGAAGTCCCGCTCCAAAGGCTCCTGCCCCAGCCCCTCGATCAGCGGATGGAGGGCGAGCGTCGCCGCGTCGGTCCAGGTGGCGAGCCCGAACCGGCGCGGATCGCAGAATCGCACCGTGAGCGCGGGGCGGCCGGCGAACGCGAAGCCCAGGTGATCGTGCGTCTCCGCGGGCGGGACGGGGCCGCGAAACGCCTTGAGCCGGCCCGACATCCCGAGGTGCAGGATGGCCGCGACGCCGTTGTCGAACCGCCAGATCAGGTATTTCGAGCGCCGCTCCAGATCGATCACGCGCCGGCCCCGCAGGCGGGCGGCGAAATCCGCCGGCACCGGCTGGCGCAGATCGCGCCTGCGCACCGTGACTTCGGCCAGCGT